>JAUVHR010000054.1 GCA_030593165.1 Candidatus Thorarchaeota archaeon | reverse complement strand
GGATTTTGGAATCAACAAAGCGATTCTCCACCTGATACAATAATCCACAATGGTGAAATCCTCACCATGGAGGAATCGCCTGCACAGGTTGAGGCATTAGCTATCCAAAACGAATCTATCCTCGCAATTGGTGATGAGAATGAAATTCTCGCGATGGCAGGACCAAACACCCGGTTCATTGACCTAGGAGGAAAGACACTTCTTCCAGGCTTCATTGACTCCCATTCTCACGATATAGGTGATCGAAATATATTGAACCAATCAACGCCAGAGGAAGCGATTGAGCGTATTCTGAGCTCTGGATGGACGAGTATTTCAGAGATGTTTGTAAATCAAGATCGTCTTGATGAGCTCAGAACCTTAGATCAGCAAGAGAAACTTCGTATTCGTGTCAATGCCTATCTTCCATTGAGCTGGCAATATGAGAGATTCGGAAATTGGTATCAATCCTACCAGCCTGGTCAAGAATTCAGTTCGAAGTTGAGGATTGGAGGAGTGAAGATTTTCATGGATGGTTTCTACACAAATTGGAACCACTATTTCGACCGGGTTGAACTAGAGTCACTTGTACAGGAAGCTCATGAAGCAGGATTCCAAATAGCTATTCACAGTGTAGTTGACAATGCCACAGATGTTGTCTTGGACTCGCTTGAATCTATCCTAGGAGAACAATCGAACCAGCTTTATCGTCACCGTATCGAACATCTTATCCTACTCAGAGACGACCAAATAGAAAGAATGAGCAACCTCGGGATTATCGCCTCCTTCCAAGTTTCTTGGTTCACCTCAGATTGGAGACAAGCTGGATCATTTCCGTTTCTACAGGAAAATTCTCACCTAGTGGCACGATGGCGAGATATTCTTCAAGCTGGTGTGCCTTCTCTTGGAAGTACTGATTTTCCTTGGAATCAACCAGATGTAAGATCTGCAACGAAAATAATCTCTATGGCAGTCACAAGAATTGGTGAGCAAGGGCTCACGCCAACAGATTGGATGTTGGATCAGACTCTCAGTATAGAACAAGCCCTTCGTCTCTTAACAATCGATGCGGCCTATGGCACCTTTCAAGAGGACATCAAAGGGAGTATTAAGGTTGGCAAACTAGCCGACTTGGTGGTTCTCTCAGACAATCCACTGACAGTTCCGGAAAGCAGTTTGGCCGACCTAGAGGTGCTGATGACGATGGTTGGAGGTGTCGTGGAATACTCTGCCCTTGACCAGCAATTCCTGTGCACTAGTGACCTTAGCTCCGGCAACTACATAATAAAGAAATCAAGCCAGCTACAAAATAGAGAGCTGGTGGACCGGGTGAGATTTGAACTCACGACCTCCTCCATGCCAAGGATGTTACTTGTTCATCATGATGTATACACCGGCTATTATGAAATATACAAGAACTCCAAAAACCAAGAAGGGAATAGCTAAAGCACGATAGAGAAGAACAAGGGGAAAGAATGCTACTAAAACGAATCGCATATAATACTTGATCTTTCTTAAGTGCTTATTATGGAAATTTTGATAGATGGGATTATACTTCTCATATTTTCTTGCGAGATACTGAACGGGTCTACTTTGTAATAACTCTTGAAATTCTTGGTCCTCTTTTTCAATGATTGATTTTATGTCTATCTCTGGATTCATCCAAGTTAGTGCAAGAGTAATCACTAACAGCACTAGGAAGAATGAAGCAGAAATCAAAGGTTGAACAGGTGACACAAGTACAATCAGAATGATGAGAATCTCAAGCATAATCCTGTATGTATTGTCACACCTTTCTGGAACATATGCAACTGAGAAGAATCCAAAAATAATGAGCATGATTAGATACACTAATCCATAGGTGAAGTATAGAAGTGAATCGTCTAGTGTTTCCCTTACTAATAGACCTGACACTATGAAGCTTACAGCGTAAAAGACAATGAACGCAACAATTACGATATCTTTTCTGCCACGGGAATTCAGATATCTTGCCAGATGCTTTGAATCCTCTTCAGAATAGCCTACTATTCTTAACAAGTGGTTTATGCTGAAGGACATTATAAAAATCGTAGATGTTGAAACTACAAAGATTACAATGAAAAATAGATTAGAAATCTCCTCAACTGAAGAATCTAAGAGATAACTGGGCACAAGCGGTAGTATTGAAGGATTGAAAATCAAATAGAAAACTAATATTCCCCAAGTGGGAATGCCCGCTAATAGAGTTTGAGCTACTCGTACACGTGCAATGAATCCCCAATCTCCTTTTACCAAGATTGCTGCTTTGTAAGGTAGGTATAAAGAATAGACAATTGCGCCCCCCATTAAAACAAGAGCCCAGAAGAATTGGTTAACGCCAATCCCTATCATCGCAGCAATTGCGGCAGATACAGCAAAGATAACAGTGGCAATGTGTTTACTTAGATCTATCCATCCGTCAAGAGTGGTAAAACTCTTTGTTCCTTCAGTCATTGGGCTTCCTCGTACTCTATCTCTTGAAATCATCCTCTTCAAACTAAAATTCAATAGTCTTGCATGTCAGTTACTTTCTGTATCATCCGAAATCAACATCATCACACGAAATATTGGAAAGCCTTCTACCACTTTAAATCTATCATCAACTTTGAACTTATGAATGAAACTGGAAACCTTTTCTTCTTCCTCCGCATTCCAAAAGATGGAGAGTCTTAAATTGCCAGAAGAAGAATCCGCAGAAGAACTATCAAAGTCACAAAGGCATTACTTGGAGCATAACAGAGCCATCCGGGAGTCATGGCTAAAGCATACTGCCGCCTTGAATGATGAGATTGAACAGAGTCAAGCAAAAGGAGAGTCAAATGAAGCAATAATTCGTCAACTTCTTGAGAAATACTTACCGCCCAAATATGGAATTGCGGAGGGGTTCTTAATCGATAGAAAGGGTAACCAATCTAAGCAGACAGATGTAATAATCTATGATCAATTTGCACATCCATACATTGTCTTTGATACTCGTGATGGGTCTGATAAATCCAACAGATTTATTCCAATCGATTCAGCTGTTGCAACAATTGAAGTAAAGACTACTTTGAAGGGCAAGTTGACAGAAGCTTTTCACAACATCCAATCAACTCGAAGAGATTTGGAGTTAATTCACCCATTGGTAACACCAGCACAATGGGGTGATCATTATTACACCGGACATCCTACAGCATTCATCTTTGCCTTCAGAAGTGGATGGAGTAAACCCGAGCAGATAAAAAAAACAGTGCGATCAAGAATAACTCAATCTCATATTGATCCGAAATCATTTTTCGATTTGCTGTATGTTCATGACATGGATACCACTATTGGTTGGGTGTTTGGTTACGAAAGAAGCCAATTTCTCGTGCGACCTTGCGATCATTGGGATAAACCATTGCATTTGACGGATATTACTTCAGATGACCAAACAGAAACGCTCGGATTATCACATTTCCTTTCACAAGTGATTACCTTTGTGACTCGGTTCGAAGTGCCACCCTTGAATTGGTTGCTATATTATTATGGTCCCCCAGTCAAGATGAAATATAATGCAGATGAAAAACCCATTCACACCTCACAGGATTAAACCCGGCTCTGTTCTCTCTTTCCATAATTCGATTATTCTCCTTCTCCAATTATCCATTTCCAGATACTCACTAACACAGTAGGAATAGCAATAATTGAAGCAAGTATTGCTAGAAATAGCTCTGGAGTCACAAGAGGAGCCATAATGAAAAGAACGAATATACAGATGATGCCATAGATAACAACAAAACCCGTTCTAGCTGCTGAACTTCATCTCTTTTTTTCAGCTTTCGAAATGACAGGTACAGGAGGATTCTGGAGAAGATGCTCAATATTAGAAATCTGGTTTTCCACAATCTTTAGTATTACCTGTAGACTTGGATTTGTTCGCTGTAACTCACTAGCAAGTTCATCCCGTGCTTGTACAAAACTAATGACTCTTGGTTGATTAGACCAATCCAATTCTCTGAAAAACAAAGTACATTCCAAATACCAGTCAACATATTGTTCCATTACTGTTGCTATTGAATCTGGAAGCACACCTTTGATGATACCACCAGCTTGCCACCACCATTCTCTATCTCCTTCCTCCAAGTCCATTGACAATGTCTTTCCAATGGATTCAGCAAAACTGAGAATAGCTTGACTATTGATTTCTTGACCAATTTTGGTGTGAATAGATTTTCCTCTAAGAATAAGATTGGATAACCGTTGCCTGTCCTCTTCGCAAATCATGACATCTTGTCCCCTAATAACCAAGATAAGCTATAAAGCTGGTTTGCGCTTATACATCTTAGCCTAAAATACTACAATAAATGGTATACTGAAGATTGTATGAAACGACACAGAACCTTCCACTCCAAAATTCTTTTAACAGAATTCTCAGCGCTACTAAATTAGAAGTGGGCCGGTAGATCAGCCCGGTAGTGCAGTCCATTCGTGAGCTGCGCCTGGACAGATCACCACCTTGGCAATGGTTGCGCATTTCGCGTACCAACCAGAATGGTGGGGGCCGTGAGTTCAAATCTCGCCCGGTCCACCATTTTCCTTTTACATCAAGCCTTCTTTCTGAAGTTGGGCCCTTATTCTCTCAACTTCATCAGGTCTTTCAGCTAGCCATTTCTGGACCTTCTTGCATTTCCTAGGGTCATTTGGAGGAGCGAGCAATCCCCATCTAATTGCATCATCTTTTCCTTTCGCTTTGGCTACCCACTTCAACGATATTCTGCCAGTTTCTTCGTATATTGTAATGTATTCAGGATAGATGTGCATCCCTATCCCCACGCGCTGTGCTAACGCGGCTTCATCGTCAATTAACTTGCTACGATTTCTTTCTACTACTGACGAGATTTTCTCAGCAATATCCGATTCAAGTTGAGCTATTTTTGAGATAGGAATAAAGATGTGCCCTCTATCAGTATCTCTTCGTACATCCTCCATCCCTTTCAAGAATTCTATTTCATCTTGATTGAACTTGGGTTCTAGCCTGTATTTTGTATCATTACTGCCTGCCACAAGAACAATTGTGCGACTCCATCTAAATCCTGCATATGGCTCGAATGAACCTTCCTCAGAAATCAGGTCCTCTAGATATGCAATTCCAGACTCCAGAGAACCCTCTCTAATCAATTCAGAAAGACGTTCATTCTGCATTGGCTTGTCACCAAATGTGAATCCCCAATAGATGAATGCATTACCCATGGGTCTTGGTAACCAAGCTCTCAAACTTTCATTGGCATCATTTTGTACTAACTCAAAAGAAATATCACCAAGTTGCTGAAATTGATGCTCTACTATTCCTATTCTGTCAAGACTAGATTCCTGATACTGAAGACGTCCATCCTCGCCCAGCCAGCAATCACTATTGACAGCTGCGCCAAGTCTAGCTCGAAGAATCTCTAATTCATCACCTCTCAGCAGCCGGGGATTTAGAATTCCTCCATGCCCATTCTTTCCGGTGACTTTCTCAATTTCATCCTCTAGGGAACGAGGGGAAACACCTAGCATATCACAAGAAAGATGCAGCACATCACCCATCATGCGTGCTGATTCTGATTTCTTGATTCTAGGACGAATTTGGTTGGTCGAATCGCTCGAAACTACCTGCCTTATGAGTTCGTTGAGATGCTGCATTCTATCATAGTCACTACCTTCCAATTGCAGCTTTTCTCTTACTTCGATTACTAAGCGAGCGTGGTCACTCCTGTTGAAGTAGAAATATTGGTCCGACCAAGCATTAAGCATGTCATTAGGTGTCATATCGGGATTCCAGGTGTACACCCTTTCATCCACAATGCCAATTCTTACACTTCTGTCAGTCCTTTTCAGACCTAACTGCTCTCTAGCAGATTCCTCAATCTCTTCCCTATTCTCCTGCAGAATATCGGTCAGTCTTCCAACTCGTTCTGTATCCAACTCACTCAGGTCTAAATACACGATTCTAGCATCAGTTTCAACAAGTTCGTGACACATCTTCTTGACTATTGAACCTAAGTCTTCTATGGAACATGACTCAAGATTCAGTTCCTTGAATGCATCACCTACCTCTGATGATTCGATCCTGCGAATTGGGTCAATTGCATAATCTGTGTGTTCTCTGGAATCTTCAATTGAAAAGCATTCACTCGTTCGTGTGGTGCGAGCAGTTCTTTCGAGTAGTTCTTCGTTCAATTCAGCGTGACACCACTTGTCGATTGTCCTATCTTCCTCGTGACTTCGTAAGTGAGCAACCAAGGTTGGTTCAATGCCAGCTTGAATCTTACTGATTCTACCTTGAGAAACATCATGAATCTCTGCAAGTTCCCTTTGTGAGCGAGTTTCGTCTTTTCTGATTTCCAAGTAGATCTCCACGTGCCTATAACGGTCAGGGAAGTTCTCTTCTTCACGTTCTTGAGGGTATTTCTCAAGAAGTCTGTCCACATCATCCATTGATTCGATTTCAACTTCAGGTGGGCCCCCATGGACTTGTTCGTAAATGCGCCGCTTCTCCTTTTGTTCAACTTCTCTCACAAGAGAGGGCATCTCTCTCTCCATGTCACCTTCGAAATAGGATCCAACCTCCTGAAGCTGTCCATCAAATCTTCTCAGCAAACGCAGTTCAGGATAGTGCTCTAATGCATGCTCAAGATTCTGCTTACTATCGACAATCTTTGGCTTGTCAAGATTCTCGGAGGTTTCATCTCTCTCAAGTTCCTCTAATGCATCTTGTACCTTGGAGGTATGTTTCTCTAACTCTTTGAATCTCTTGGAATATCTTTCAATGATTCTCTCTATCTCTTCCTCACTTAGGACATGCCCTTCGGGGTCCTCCCTCGAATCTCTTCCTTCTCGACCCAGTCCTCTTTCCAGATTTCCTCCCTCCAGCTTGATCATAAACTAGTACTGCATGTCCTCCACAACAGTATGGCAGTTTGGGCAATATCAATCTTGAGCCTTGTCTGCTTCACCATAATCACATGACTATTACGAAATCTAGGTGATAAACTCATAGAATCAATAGCCAAAAGAAGGCGATCTAATACCCCACGACTTTAAAGCTGAAGCGGCCACGTTACATCCTTTACTCTCTCTTCTTCACGTAAACCACTGCTGCCACAACGATTACACTTCCAATTCCCGCAGCTGCGAGTATGATTATCAGAGTTGGATCTCCAGATAGAGGAGAGTCAGTAGGTGTCTGATCAGTACCGGTTGTTGTCCCTATCGTTGATATTGTGGTGGTTGTAGTTGTAGGAGGATTGTAAACGGTGTATGTTTCAATATCAGATACTCCCCAGTTATCGAATACATCTTCGGCATATACACGGTAGCGTACTTCTGTTCCATGTGACCGAGCAGGTATCGAATACGAATACCAGTCATTTGGCGAGCTGAATGTCATACTATGGTTCGACCATGAAGAACCACCATCTGTCGAGTATGATAGAATGACTTGATTGAGTGAAGACTCATCCGTAATGGTTGCTATGATTGTGACCTGATCACTACTAGTGGGTTGTACCGGACTTCCGTCTAGTTCAATTTCTGGAGGGCTTATGTCGTTCACAACTTCCATCGAGGCATATTGTGTATATCCAGTGGAAACATCAGCTTCAATCTCATGGTCGTCACTTGAAACTGTAATCTCTGGGAATGTGCCCAAATCAAAGCTCACATCGTCGACAAAGTTGTTCAGAGTACTAGTCAGATTGAACTCCAACTCCCAATCAGTGGAGAACTCTACATTGTATCTCATGTCCTCAATACGGATTCCTGAACTGGACTGACCTCCAGCAACGGTCATGCTTAGGGTTTCAAGAGTATCGCCCTCTTCAAACACCAATGAATCTGTATCAAGAGAGATAGCTGAGTTCTCAACTTCAACGTTTCCAGTGACGGATCCACATACTACCGGTCTGGCAACAATATCTATTTCCTCAACGAAGAACTTCAATATCTTAATTATAGGGCCTACTTGAGTTGAGCCCAGAAGGTCTGAGAGAATGCTAAGCAGATGAATTTCTACGGTACTGCTTACAAGAGATCCTAACAAATCCGTGCTTGTCGAGAATGATTTCAGGGTAAACCAATTCTGTGCATACGAACCAGTCAATGACTCACCGGAGATTCCTAGCATACGAACAAGCTCGTCTATCTGTTTCAGATTGACATTGAAAGCACAGTCCCCTACGAAAGTCATGTTTTCTTCAATACTAATGAACCACCAATGAAAGATTACTCCAAGACCTATGGAGTAATTGAACTTCACGAGAATGTCCTCATTGTCAAGCTCAATCTGGATTGGGACATCATAGGATTGACCTTTCCTTACAGACGTAGGCACATTGAGGGTGACTGTAGCAGGAATTACAAACTCGAGTCCAAGGTCAATGTCATAGTAGAATCCGTTCTCTTGGTAGTCCTGCTTGCTCTCTGTGTAGTGTGCTACCTCTTCCCAGCAGTCTACTATGTATGGAAACTCAAAGTGATTTGTGAGCATATCAAAGGTGAGGGACATATTTTCAGGAACTCTGTAATCTCCCCCATTCCATAAACTCACACCTTCATAAACATTAATAGACGACTCAAATGCCTCATCAAGTTTACCATAAGCACTCCTGATCACACTGTCCACAAACTTGTAGAGGAATGATTGTAATGGAGTTAACACAGCCTCTCCACTCCCTGGTGGGATTCCTATCTCCATCTGATGGTAAGTGTTAGTAACAGTGATGTGAGGGACAGTCATGAAAGGAGTCAGCCCGTGGTCTGTTTCAAAATGATATGCTGGTGTTGAGAAGTAGTCATTCTTGATTTGATATTCCACCATGCATTCATCCCCTAGGAGTGGAGTGAGTTCTGATGAAACACTGACATTCAGAGAGCCAGAGGTGAGCGACTCGTGCGAGTCCTGAATCACGACTTTTGGAGGAAGGGTATAGGTCCCAACATCTCTATACACAATTCTATATGGCTCATGGCCAATCTCCTCCACAAACATAAGCAAAGGTTCGAAGTCATAGTAATGACCAAAAGCAGCCCCGAAATTATCTCTCTCAAAATCATAGTAGAACATGTAGTAGATGAGATATGAGTAATCATCTATGAGTGGATCATAACCGTAGTATACCTCCTCTAAAATACAATTGATGATTGGATCATGTGCTGAATCTAGAGTGTCATACCACACCTTGGGAAAATAAACTGCAGAAATCAACCAGGATCCGTCGTTTGTGGTAGAAAAGTCACTTGGATAGGATAATCTCTGGATATTAGTGAAATCGAGATTAAGGTAGACCTGCATTTGTACAGGCTGACTGCCCCCAATAGGAGGGTAGTCGTTCAAGCTCCACCAGCCAGTGTAACTCTCAGACACAAGGTCACTCAGGTCAACATGGAACAACTCACCGCCCATGTAGTCATCTGGCCATCCAATAATGGGATCAGCTTCCCATCCATGAATTTCGATACTGAATTTTCCATCCATACTATGAAGGCCGACTTGAAGAAGGATGTTTACAGTAACAATTTCCCCATCTGACGCCACATAGTAGCTTCCATCATTGTCAAACGTGTAGTCATGATAGGTGTAGTCTCTGTTGAGCAGCACATTGAGAAATACACTTCCAGGCCCACCAAACTCACGGTCTTCAATAACGTAGATTTGTGTGATGTTGAGGGATACATCAGTGTAGTATACATCAACATCTGTTACGTGTTCAAGTCCTTCAGGCATGAACTCATCTATCTCATTAACCACATCCAGTGCAGATCTAGTTGCATAGTCAGGATGATCAATATAGTTGGAAGTCGAGAAAGACTTCCCAAGGGTAAAGTCAACATCACGTATTACTTCGACATATCCTGATGACTCTAAATTGGTGTTGAGTTCCAAATCTGACAACTGAGTTGGTTCAGTTGTCACATTAATGAGCATCACAATTAGCAGACTAGAGATTAAGATGACTCTCGTTTTCCCCACCGTCAACCCCAAATATATAATGTTCAAACAATTATATTAGTCTTTTCACACAACGATAATTCAATTAAAAGAATTATGCATTGGAACTAAGAGAATAATTGCATGAAGGAGTTTCTCAACTCGATTGTGAATTGATTATCGTGTTCCACGTTCCCTGATTAGTTCAAGTCCCTTACTATCAACATATCTCTCTGTGTATCCGCAATCCATACAGACATACACCACATATCTTTCGGCAACTGATTGTTTCCTTTTTCGTCCAATTCTCTTTTGAGTCAAAAAGAACAATTTCGTCATCGGATCTCCAAGATGCTCGCTAGGCGCCCGATCAGGAACAGGGGTCTCAGTCCAAATTTCAGTACTAGCACACTTTGAACATTTTCGGGATTGTTTCAAATCAAATTCTCTCCCTTCACGAAATACGCCGTTTACATGCAGTGACCTGACGTATTCCAATCACTTGTATTGAACCTTGTTGATTGCTCGTTTCTATGAAGAGTCAATCCCAGTTACCGCTAAATCGAACCTCTTTTCATTCTAGAGATGTATCCTGATAGAATATCGGAGGTACCATTCTGACAGAAGAACAGGAGAAGTCAAAGGCATTCGCTAAGTTTGAGCAAGATTTCTTTCGAGAGGTATCACCGGACCTTCCCCTTTTCTATATGATGCAACCTTGGTCATTCATTGATTTTAGTGAGGAAGAACAAAAGATGGCTGAACAGATGCTAATTGCAGCATTAGAGAAGAGGCTAGACAAACGTTGGCTCTATGGACTGGAGAAACTTGCTACTGAGGAAGCCGGTGAGTTCTTGCTTAAGCTGTTCAACCGCCACAAGAGTGTAGCCAAGAAGCTCAGAATTGCCAAGTCCCTTTTGAGAATCGATAACCATGCTCCAGTTCTTGAGTTCTTACATGAAGTCCTAACATCCGATAGACCTGGAGGATTGCGAATCGAGGTACTGTATGCTGTCAGCTGGCTAAAGGAAGTCTACTTTAAAGACAAGACACGCGCTCAACTACTGTTGTCAATCTTCTATGATGGATTAGTGGACAAGAACGAGAGGATTCGAAAGTATGCCTACGAACTCCTCCTCGAACACTATCACTTGAATGAGTTCACTCCGTTGGATGATTCCATTATGAAGATAATTACCAAGAAGCGAAATAAGGACGGATACCGCGAAGCTGTTGAGTTATTTCATGAGAGGGCAGAAGCGCTACAAGTTCACCCCTTTTCTGCAGAGCTAGTTGTTCAACATATCAGAGATTTGCCCAACAATCCACCAGTCTTGGAAATAACAGAGTGTGAGATATGTCGTGAAATCCCCGAGAAATCAGAAGCAGATCTAATTGAAGAGGAATCATTGGCTAGTTATACTTCCCAATTGGAAACAACTGTGATTTTCGCATACTATCAGGGTTCAATAAAGAGATGTCCGATTTGTGGAAGATTATACAAATACCAGTACCATTACGAGTACTTTGCCTGTAGCGAGAATGATGAAGATGAGATGCTATCTCGCATTGACACAAAGGGGGCAATAGAATATGCACACTCATTCATCAATTTCTACGATTTCAAGAGAATCATCAAATGCGGCATCTTTATGAAAATCAGTTATTGATAGGGTATTTGCAGAATCTACCGAGCAACACACTGTTACTCCTCCTAGAAAGTCCTGCCTCTTCTAGTGTAGATTACGACACCAAACAGTACAATCATTCCAACACTAGTAGCAACAATGACAAGCGTTTCGGGAGACATAACGGGTAGAGTGTCGTTCCCAATCCATCCGCCGCCAGTGGTGAGTGGTATGGTGTAGGTTCCAGCTGTCCTGTTTGGAAATCTATCCACACTTCTTGCATCGCCAGGAATCAAGTAGACCGCCCCTAGGGTCATGTCATCCCACCAATTGCCGCAGTCTACCCCATTGTCCCAGAGATTGGCTATCCCTCCATCGACTGCATTGATACCATTCCGCCCAAATACATTGAAGCATATCCAGCTATCTTGTCCTCCGACCCCAATACCGACATTCCAATTATCAACAACTACGTTACCAGTCACCTCGCAGTAGTCAGCACTTTCGAAGCTGATTCCTACGATGTTTTGCATGACAGTGTTGTTGTAGACTCCAATCGAAATGGAGCAGTCAGCAAGATTAACTCCAATGTAATTGTCACGAACTGAGCTTGTATTCAGATTGCATGCCGTTGCACTGTCGAAAGTGACTCCATACTCATTTCCGCTCGCAGTTACGTCCACTATGCTGCAGTCATCGGAGTAGGCAACGAGTACTCCTGTAGTCGCATTGTAAAAGTGTCCGTTTTGAATGGTCAGATTACTACAAGATGCAATAACAACCTGACCAAACTCGCTCCCGTCAATCAGACAGTCGGAATCTCCATAGAAGTATGCCAGAGGTCGTCCGTTGACAGTGTTTCCGTACTCCTCAATGTCGTAGTTTGAAACCTCGTGACCCCTGACTAGTAGACCGTTGTTGACGAATGTGTTGTTTTGCAGAATAGAGCCTACGCAGCAGTCAAGCCACAGACCATACTCGTTGTTACTAATCAGATTGCCAGCTATTAGGCAGCCATCAGACCATATGAATTCAAATCCCATCGTGTCATGGTCTGTTGGATATCCGGACTGGTTGTTCGACAATACTCGACAGTAGTCAGAGTCGTAGACCATGACCATGCCAGAAATCTCATTTCCAATCATGCTACACTCGTAGGCCTCATAAAACGTTAGAGGGATGTTGGTCTGATTTATGACATTTCCTGCTACAGTGCAGTTTTCGACGGATTCTAGTGCGATTCCACTATTGATGGATAAAAAGACACAATTTTCAACCAGTCCGTTCTCAAGTTCCTTGAGCCTTATTCCCATACCCTCACTTGGATCTATTGATGAGTAGAACATGCAGTCTGCTATGATGAAGT
>JAUVHR010000100.1 GCA_030593165.1 Candidatus Thorarchaeota archaeon | reverse complement strand
CTGTGGAAATAATCTCAAGTGCAAGAAGACTGTTAGTCTACGGTCTGGCATCCACTGAGAATGACGCCCATCGTGAAGCATATCGAATTGCAGAAACCGCTGGCGGCGTAGTAGACAATACTTCCTCTGTCTGCCACGGTCCATCAATCTTGGGTGTCCAAGAATCCGGAGAAGCGGCCGGTGGCCTTGCAGAGGTGATGCATAGGGCTGATCTGGTAATATACTGGGGTTCGAATCCACAGTTCGCTCATCCTAGGCACATGAGCAGGTACATCCGAGTTCCTGGTGAGTACGTGAAAGATCCAAAAGCAGACCGTGAGGTCTGGGTTGTTGACATACGGAAAACGATTAGTGCCGGTGTTGCGGATAAGTTTGTCCAACTGAAACCAGGCACTGACCTTGAAGTGCTTGGCTCCATGAGAGCCATTGCCCGTGGTCACCAGCTTGATGTAGAAGAAGTGGGCGGTCTCACCATAGAGGCATTGTCTGAAATTGTTGACCGTCTAAAGAGTGCCAAGTATGGAATCCTTTTCTTTGGACTTGGATTAACTCAGTCAAGAGGACGTCATAGAAACATAGACGCGGCTATCCGACTAATCCAAGACCTCAACAGCTATACAAAGTGGAATATGATGCCAATGCGTGGTCACTATAACGTGGCCGGCGCGAACAAGACATCGACATGGCAGACTGGCTATCCGTTTGCTGTCGACTACGCGAGAGGTTATCCACGATATCAGCCTGGCGAGTACACCGCCGTGGATATGCTAGCGAATCGAGAGGCAGATGTTTTACTGAATATTGCATCAGACCCTGCAGCTCACTTTCCGCGTCTGGCTGTGCAACACATGGCCAGAATCCCAATAATCAATATCGATCCGAAGCGCAATGTGACTTCTCTAGTGGCAGAGGTGAATATACCTGCTGCAATTGCTGGAATCGAATGCGATGGTGCAGCAACTCGGATGGACGGACTTCCTCTCTATCTGAGAAAGGTGGTTGATCCACCGGACGGAGTTCTCCCGGATAGGGACATACTAAGAATGATTCATGATGGGCTCGCGAAGGTGGTTGGCTAGATGTCAAAAGAACTGATTCTCATAAACGGTAGGGTCTACGACCCTAAGAACAAGCTAGACGGCGAAACCATGGACATTCACATTGCCGATGGCAAGATTGTGGAGAAGGTTAGTGAAAAGGCGAAGAAGATTGATCTCAAGGGCCGTATGGTGATGGCTGGAGGGGTTGATATGCACTCTCACATTGTTGGCTCGAAGCTCGGTTTCGGGAGAATGATGTGCCCAGAAGATCACAGAAAGGATCCAGTCCCAAAGACAAAGGTAACGCGATCCGGAGTCGGCTACACAATGCCGAATTCATATGTGATAGGCTACAGATATTCTGCGATGGGCTATACAACAGTAATTGAGCCTGCTCTACCAGCACTGAAGGGGTTGGGCAGCTGGGAGGAGCTTGAGGACCTTCCCAATCTTGACTCCGGTCTTCTCCCTCTATTCGGTAACTCCATGATTACCTATCACTACTTAGAAGAGAAAGACATCAGTGGACTTGCGGGCTTCATCGCGTGGATTCTTCGTAAGGTGGGCGGTCTTGGAGTTAAAGTTGTCAATCCCGGTGGAACTTACGCATGGGCTCATGGGATGAATGTTCGAGAGCTCGACACCACGGTTCCTGACTGGGACTTGACTCCTCGTGACATAATGAGAGGTATCTGCCAAGCTACAGAGGAACTCGGGTTGCCCCATCCTATGCACCTGCATCCAAATAACCTTGGCAAGATTGGCAACATCGACACCACAATCGCCCAGCTCGATGCCTTCAAGGACATTAAGGGATACAAGGGGCGAAAACAGATTGCTCACCTAACCCACATCTCCTTCGAGAGTCTTGACATGATTGAGGAAGGCACTCCTGAGTGGAAGGATGTCGCTTCCGGTGGGCTCAAACTGGCAGAATACATGAACAAGAACAAACACTTCACCGCTGACATGGGACAGGTCACATTCGGACCGGCTACGACAATGACTGGTGATGGTCCATTCCAATTCTCATTGTACCAGATGACCAAGGCGAAGTGGGCTAACATCGCAGTTGATGTAGAGATGCCTGGCGGTGCAGGAGTCGTGCCTTACTTTTTCGACCCAAAGTCACCCGCCAACGCAGTTCAGTGGTCGATACCTCTGGAGTTTGCGCTTAGCGTTGATGATGTCTGGCGCGTGATCATGAGCACCGACCATCCAAATGCAGGACCATTCACAAAGTATCCTCTTGTCCTATCTTGGCTTATGAGTAAGAAACAACGTGACATCTGGATGGAAAAGATCCACAAGTTCGCAACCGAGCGTTCAACGTTGGCAGGGATTGATAGAGAGTGGAGTATCTATGAAGTCGCGATTTCCACCAGAGCGGCACCAGCAAAGATACTAGGCTTGGATGATGTGAAGGGTCATCTTGGTGTTGGAGCTGATGCTGACATTGCAGTGTTCAACCTCGACCCGACCAAGAAAAATCTCGCTGATGACCCAGAGCTCATAATCAAGACATTCGGTCAGTCCTATCTCACCTTTATGAGAGGTGAGCAAGTGGCCAAAAAGGGCGTCATTGGAAAGACGCCTCACGGCAAGATCTGGACGGTTCATCCTGAATTGAATGAGCCTCTGTGGGAGCGAATGAATAAGGAACTTGAAGACATGATGACTCGCTGGTACGCTCACTCGTTCCACAACTACCCAGTTCCTGACAGATATCGAGAACACATGGAACAGAAGGTTGTTCTCGATTCCACAGCAATATCTGCATAGTCCGTGAATCGTTATTCCAGGGGCCACTCGGCGACAAGAGAACCATGGGACGGTTAACAGAGTGGGAAAATCACATGATCCTTACATGCATATTCGAGGGGGATATGAAGCGGCGGCCGAGTTTTACGATCTATTTGCTAATAATGAAGACATCCCTCTCTACTTGAGATACGCAAAACGGCATGGCTCTCCCATTCTTGATTTGGCTGCGGGTGCGGGACGTGTAGCACTCAAGCTTGCAGAGGTTGGATTTGAAGTAACTACACTAGAGAGTTCACATGCGATGTTACAGGTTGCCCGCAGAAAATTGAAGGAAGCAAACGATGACATTCGAAGTCGAGTGACAATCACTAAGGGAGATTTCAGGGACTTTGACCTTGGACAGCAGTTCTCACTTGTCGTGATTCCTGCTTCTTTTCAACATGCCCTGACCACTGACGAACAAATCTCTGCCTTGAATTCAATTCACAGACACCTGAGGGATGATGGCATCTTCATCCTTGACCTGTTTCCGGGTGGCGTACAACCAGACCATGCGTCTTTCGAGGAACCTGCCGTCAAGCTCTCAGATGGCAGAACAGTAACGCGGTCTGGTGAGTTCACGACTGACCATGTTCGTCAGATCCTCGAAATGACACTCCGATTCAGGGTTGATTATCCGGAAGACTCGAAAAGACCTAGTGAAACAATAGAGCTACTGTCAGGTACTGCATTGATCTACAATCGTGAGGCAGACTTACTCATCAGAATGACTAACTTCGAACTTGTTGAAGAGTTTGGTTGGTTTGATGAACAGGCGTATTCTCCGGACTCTGGCCGCAGAATACTGATTCTTAGAAAGTCTTCAAACCATAAGGTCACATACACAGGTTGCGAAGGTGACTCTTAGACTGGGAGTGCGCTCAGAGAACATAAAGGGCGGCACAATGAAACTCTTGAGGCGAGGTTTGGGCGGGCTTTATGGAGCAGCATCGAAGTGTACCCTGTGTCACGTAGAGTTCTCAAAAAGAATGAACCTTCCAAGATCTACCACTTAGACGAAGCCGTCCTACTTGGGCGGGACGCCGTAGTAGGTCATCATATCGACCTTGGCTCCAGCCAGCTTTAGGTACATCCAGAGCTGCATCTTATGCATTGCGATGTGACGGATGAACTCAGACATGTAATAAGCCCAGTTCTTCTCAGACCGGTTTTCGTAGAATGGCTTGAGCTTATTCTCAAGTAGGTCTTTGTCAGACATGTCACTGAACCTGGCATTCACAGCCGCGATGCCATCGTCGAACACGGAAAGCATCCCGTCAATGTCATCTCGCGAGAGCTCCTTCTCTTGGGCCTGCGCTTGCTCCACGGTTTCTATCTCCCTAGAGTACATCCTGGGATCAAGAGATGGGATCTGTGCAAGGTGGTTCGCAAGCTCTCTGAGAGCCTTCATTCCCTGCCTCGGAGTGTAGTCCATATCTACCGACTTGGCTGTAGCAAGGACGACCTTGGCCTGCTTGGCTTCGTGGTTGAAGCTATCTAGAAGAACATTCACTATCTTCGTCATATTGGAATTTCTCTCCACTTGTGGTATGCATGAACTCACTAGAAAAGGATGCCCTTCACGCACATTAGATATTCCCGACGCAATCTCGCTGCACGGGCGACATCAGAAGGCCCCTACACGAGACATCTACTCCTTCTTGTGGCTTTGATGATATCAGACCCAATTACATGCTGATGTGAAGGCAGCACGCAAAACAATCAAGATCAGAAAGAAGTCCAGTGCCGTGCCTAGACGGACAGGACAGCAATGTCCAACTTTCAATGAACGGTCTTAGAAAACGAGCGTTGTAGAACAACGAAGTGAGAGAGGTTGGGCCCCTCATCGAGCCCTTCCTTCTCACGTGAATGGTCTGACTATTGTGAGGTGATCGAAACAGGCTGCAGTCAGTTTACTTGAGTTCATCTGGGGGAGGTAGTGAGTCAACTTTCTTGGGCTCTTTGCGCAGGGTCACATCATCCTCAATTTCAAGGCTCTCCGTATAGAGGACTTCTCCCTCTACAACTACTCCGCGCTCAATGTAGATTGTTCGGCCATACAAGCTGCCAACTCTAGCTTTTTCTTCGATTCGGATGTCATCTCCATAGAGTGACTCGCATCTTGCCTTTTCGCGTATTAGGATACTCTTGGACTCGACAAAGCCGCGTACTTCAGCTCTTCTGCCCACCCTGAATCCATCCTCGGCTATCGTCCGTTTGGCTTCGACTCTACCGCCAACAACAAGTCTGTAGCATCTGATTACTCCTTCAACACGAACTGAGCCACCGACCTTGATTTTCTTGCCAACCTCTAGGTCACCCTCAATAGAGGCTGCGCCGCCTACATCTAGGTCTTCTGACAGCTTCAGTGTACCTTCGACACGAACTGCACCACCAACATCGATTGTTCTTCCAGTGGCTGGGCCTGCAAGCTTTACAGCTCCGCCAACGTCAATGACACCAAAGGTGAGGTTTTCTGCTGCTTTGAATGAACCTCCAACATCTACTGATTCCACCTTGGATTCTGGGCCAACCTTAGCAGCTCCGCCGACATCGATTTCTTCAACCTCAACGGCCCCTTCTGCCTTGAAGCTACCACCGATGTTCACCTTTCCAATAACACCGTGGACAACCCTACCGGATCCGCCAACGTCAAACTCCTCGCAGTCGATTCTTCCACCAATCTTGATGGAACCTCCGGCATCCAATCTCTGAACGTCCGCGTCGCCTTCGATTTTCACTGAACCACCTGCACTGAGTCTCTCAGCCTTTACGTTGCCTAGTACTCTAAGAGAGCCGCCAGCACTTGCCGCCCGACACTCTAAATCCTTGTGAATCCTGAGGGACCCACTGACGGAGACCTTAGAGGCTCTCACATTTCCTATTACTTCAAGTGTCCCCCGCTCCATATTGACAGTGGTCTTAACGATGAGGTCACCGTCGATAGTGATTCTGTCTCTTGTCTTGCCTTCGAATGAATGCGCTTCGACTGAACCTTCGACTACACATTCGCCACGAATCTTGAATTCTCCCGTGACATGGATCGTGTCACCCTCTTTTGGGACTAACACCTTACAGTCACGAATCTCCAAGTCTCCCTCGATGCGACCGAGTTCGACTCTTTCTTCATTTCTGAAACTCATTTTTTCAGCCATTATCTTGTTCACCTCATTGGTGTCTAAGTAAAATTGCTCAAATTCAGTATTTAAAGCGGAACCACATTAGAGGGTCACTTATTGTGACTAGCTATAGACCGATGATTGGCTCTGGAACAGGTATTCCAACGAGTCCAGCCATCCTCTTGTAGAGTTCAAGATACTGATTTCCGCGCACAGTCACCTTGTAGACCCTTTTGCCATCCTCTTCGTCTTCCACTAGCAACCCCCTCTCAACAAGCTCGCCAATCGTTTCTTTTGCGCGGTCCACTGGCATGTTTGTGGAACGGGCAGCTCTAGTGAGCGGACAGTAGCCATAGATGTAGATTACACGAATAATCTCTGCATAGATGTCGTATCGTGTGCGCTTCAGATGCTGTTTCTTCTTTTTCTCTTCAGGCATGCCGCTGCACCAACCCACGCTTGGGCAATGTATCATAAAAATACAATGCCTAACGCGATGTCTAGGTTTCCAGTAAAGCGCAAGAACCCTTATGAAACCTCAGGAACATCGGGAGTATTGCCGGGAGCGACCATGATATTCAGAGCTTACCTTGTCAAGAGCAACGGCGACATCGTCTACGGTAAGTCATACGAGCCCGGCTGTGAAACTGAAATTCCTCTCATTCCAGTACATGTCCGAGCCTGCGTTACTTTATTCCAATCTAACAATAGTACACTTCTGGAACGACCCTACACCCTTGACAACAATAGCGAACGCTGGGCTTACATGTTCTTCGAATCGTTTGCTCTTGTACTGCTCACGAGCCCAGACGCGGACCTACCCAGACTAAACTCCTTGATGCTACCACTTGGAAAAGCGATTGCTATGTCTTATGGTACTATCATAGGTTCTTGGACGGGGAACATCGGCGAGTTCGCTGATTTGGACCCGCTGTTCAAAAGGTACATCGAGGTGGACATGAGTCAGCCCTCTGACAAAATCATGCATAAGATTGAGAAACTAGTTGACACCGCTCTTGAAGACCCAGACATAGCCTACGTGGGTATCATTGACACATCCGGCAAGATGCTGCATGGAAACATACCTGAGAGTCTGCTTCTTGAGATTCGCAAAGAGATGCAGGAGGATGGCATCAAGCCAGATTTGGGCGTTGTGCCCAAAAGGCTCCAGATTCGCGAGTATGCCCTTCAACTCTTCAGCGTAAACTCACTTCTGGTTGCAGTTGCTTCGTACGAGGACGGAAGCAGGATGGCTGCAGTAAAGGTCGCCGGAGACATCGCTCATTCTCTCAGCAAGGTGCTGGAACATCCGAGCAAAAGTGCTAAATGATACGGTCTTTCGCAGATGACTAGGTGAGTCAAGATGCTTGTTGTAGGTATTTGCGGTTCTCCAAAGAAGGAACGGTCAGCCACGAGATTCTTGCTTCAGCAGGCCCTTGAGGCCGCTTCCGAGGTTCTTTCGGAAGGTGATGCAAAAGAAGCCACAACTCTTCTTCTGAATATTTCAGACTTTGAGATAAGACCCTGTACTGGGTGTGATTCGTGTGTAAGGCAGAAGCCTTGTCCAGAGAGTGAGTTGGACGACATTCCTAAGATTGAGGAGAAGCTGCGACATGCAGATGGAATAATCATAGCAGCACCTTCATACTTCACCTCTGTTCCTGGTATTCTGAAGAACTTCATTGATCGTTCTCGTTCGATGAAGATGCAGAATCATGAGCTCAGTGACAAAGTGTTCGGTGCGATAACGTATGCCGGTCTTCGATTCGGAGGACAGGAAGCTGTGGTCGATTTTCTCAACAGATACGCAATAGCACAAGGGATGATTGTTGTAGGTGCACTTGGCAGCCCAATGGAAGATGGCATCTTCGGCTCTGGAAGCCTACAGACCGATGAGGGTGGTTGGAGGTCTCCAAAGAAGGACGAGCTCGCTATTAGGAGCAGTAGAAACCTGGGCAAGCGTGTGGCCGAGATTGTCAAAACATTCAAGTCTTAGGAGTCTTCAAAATGTCAAAGCCTCAGAATATTGGCCTAGTTCAACTGTATACTGGCGAAGGGAAGGGAAAGACAACTTGCGCTCTCGGAGCAGGGCTACGAGCAGCTGGGCATGGCCTAAGAGTGCTGATGATTAGTTTCATGAAAGCCAAGGTTGCTGAACGGAGTGGCGGCACTGAGATTAACTATGGAGAGTTCAAGTCCATTGAGGCCATACCTAACTTTGTCATTATTCCAGTTGGTCGAGAGACCTTTGTCGACAAGGAGAATCCTGACCCAATAGATGTGAAGATGGCTCGCGAAGGTCTCAAAATGGCACATGACGCGCTCAGCGAACACAAATGCGACGTTCTCATTCTCGACGAGATTAATGTAGCTGTTGAATGGAATCTCATCACGTTAGACAATCAGCTTGAACTAATCCAAGTCAAACCCGAAGATGTCGAGCTCATTATGACTGGTCGATATGCAAGACAAGAAGTGATAGATGCCGCGGACCTTGTAACCGAGATGACTGATATCAAGCATTATTACTCCACAAAGAAGACGCTAGCACGACGCGGATTCGAGTTCTAGGGTAGTTGTTACTATGCAATCTCCTAAGTAATCGAGTAGCTGAATTGCAAAATGAATGTAGAATTCTCCCTTTGTCAGAAAGCCTTGATACCAGCAGAACTCATCGGAACGAGACTGCTAACAGTGTTGAAAGAGCACGATACACTATATTTGTTGTTGAGTCAAGCATCTAGCTTCCTGTCTTTCCGAGGATTTGAAACCGCTTCAATATCCACGTTCCAGATATCGACGAAAACTGGGAAGAGGATAAGGAATCCCACAATCATTAAGACGATAGCCAAGCCCCTCCAAAGAATACTCACCCACAATTCAATGTACGATGCGACCACCAACATAACTGAGCCCACGAGTATTATCGCAAGTCCCAGTTTCAGATTTCGATTTCCTCTCTCTGTCTTCTTCTCAGTATCAGACATAGCATATCACCCATGCCCTAGAAGCTCAACTTCAATAAGTCGCTTTCGCACTGAGGACCGGTCCTAATCATCCTCCCACTCATCCACAAACCACTCAAGGGGCGGAGTTGTCCCAACCATTGATGTGTTACTTCCCCCTGAGCATAAGAGTCAAGCCGCAGGTTATCTAGGACTGCAATCGGAACACTTTATATCAAAATACCGGAGCTAGCCTGTCAGACGTAACGGAGATGGTCTGTTTGAGTGATGATGCGAGACTCAAAGCGATTCGTGAAGCCAAGAAGAAGTGGGAATCCGACACCCTGGCCTCCCACGAGACTAAGCACCCCCAGTGGAGAGACGAGTTTGTCACAACGTCTAGCAAGCCGGTGAAGATTGTTTACACTCCACTCGATGTACCCGACTTCGATTACATGACTGATTTGGGTATGCCAAGTGAGTATCCATACACTCGTTCAGTCCAGCCGAATATGTACCGTGGTAGACTCTGGACGATGCGCCAATTTGCGGGCATGGGGAACGCCGAGGAGTCGAACGCTCGATACAAATTCCTTCTAGCCAATGGACAGACCGGTCTCAGTGTTGCGTTTCATCTCCCCACAATCTATGGCCGAGACTCCGATCACTCATACGCTCTAGGCGAGGTTGGGAAGCTTGGAGTTGCAATAGATACGCTCAAGGACATGGAGATTCTATTCGACGGAATTCCATTGGACAAGGTTACAACCTCGATGACCATCAACGCGCCGGCATCAATCTTGCTCGCTATGTACATGGTTGCGGCAGAGAAGCAAGGTGTGTCTTCTCATCAGATTGGCGGGACCATCCAGAATGATATTTTGAAAGAGTACATGGCCCAGAAATCCTGGATATATTCACCTAAGCCGTCAATGAGGATCATCACTGACATCATGGGTTACTGCATGAAGAATATCCCTAGGTGGAACACAATCTCAATCTCTGGGTACCACATCAGAGAAGCTGGTTCGACAGCAGCCCAAGAACTTGCGTTCACACTGGCGAATGGACTAGCCTATGTTCAAGCAGGAATGGATGCTGGACTTGACGTTGACGATTTTGCGCCTAGGCTGTCATTCTTCTTCAACTCACACAACGACATC
>JAUVHR010000016.1 GCA_030593165.1 Candidatus Thorarchaeota archaeon | reverse complement strand
GAACTCAGCCGCACGTTCACTATTCCTCTCTGGATGGCGATAGTCATCCATTCTACACCAATTCTGTGCAATCACTGCATCCACATCATTGAACGCATCCTCGAAATCATGGGTTTCTTCAACGGTCCCGCCCATGGTATCCGACCACATCTCAGCCTCTCGCTTCGCTCTTCGAAGTAGAGAGAACTCGGAGGGGGACACTATCTTGATATTTGCACCCAGATTTACGCCCAAGACCACAAGACTATGAGCTGCCGAGGGGAGCACGAAACGGCTACCAAAGCCCCAAGAGACTGCAATATTCTTCTCCTTGAGGTCTCCAAGACTTGATTTCAGTGCCAGAAGTTCAGCAAGCGCGGGCTGGTGGGCATAGACATCATCTCTCAGGCTAATGATTGGGATTGTGCACATGTCACCAATCGTCTGAGTAAGGTCTCGACCATTGCCAAAGGTCATTTTGTCCACGATAGATGTCACAAGCAGATCCACAACAGAAGCAATCCCTGCAACCTCTGATAGAATCTCACTCTCACTCAGTGCGAAATCCTGATGGAGCTCGTAGTCGACAGTGGTCATCCCAAGTCTAGAGGCTGCAATCTTGGTTGTCATTAGGTCTTGAGATAGTGGATTGTGAAGGATGCTACCGAGGACCTTGACATCATGGGTCCGAGTCCCTTTGTAGTCTGATTCCAACCTCATGGCGATGTCTAGAATCTCGTTAATCCTTGGACCAAGCTCGATTAGACCAGGCCGTCTCATAGTGACCAAATGCAGAATACCGAGAAAGTCATATCAGTCTTCGCAATACATCCGGACACAGGAGTCTACAGAAATGCCAGTGAGTCCTATTGAATACGGAAGGTATGGCCATCCAGATATGATCTCGATTTTCGAGGAAGAGTACAGGCACAAATTGTGGCTCAAGATTGAAGCCACTGTGGCAGAGGTACAGGCAGAGATGGGGATGATACCCGTGGATGCCGCAGAGGATATCGGACGGACCGCTCGGCCTGAAACCGTGACTCTGAAAAGAACGATGGAGATTGAAGGTGAGACAAGGCACGACATTGCTGCACTTTTCGAGGCCATTGCAGAGAAATGCAAAGGACCAGGAGCAAGATGGATTCACTTCGGGCTAACGAGCAATGACGTAAAGGATACTTGTCTGGGACTCCAGATGAAAGAGGCATTTGATGTTCTCTTGCCTCAGTTGGACGAACTCTGCGGGATTATTGCGCTCCGTGCTGAGGAGACCGTAGACCTTCTGGCAGTGGGTCGTTCCCACGGGCAGCATGCAGTTCCTATCACTTACGGCATCCGCTTTGCCGTGTGGTTGAGTGAGTTTGTGAGGCATCGAGATAGGTTGCTGGCTGCAAAGGAACGGGCTGCTGTTGGAAAGATATCTGGGGCAACAGGAAGTCATGCTGCACTGGGAGTGAAGGGTATTGAGTTGCAGGATAGAGTTCTGACGAAACTGGGCCTCGGAGTTCCTATCGCGACGACACAGATTATCCAACGAGACCGCCACGCGGAAACAATCACTGTCCTAGCAGGGTTGGCAGCCTCTCTGGACAAGGTCTCTACGAACCTGCGGAATCTTCAGAGAACAGAGATTGGCGAGACCTGCGAGCCCTTTGCTGAGGGGAAACAAGTGGGTTCATCAGCCATGCCTCACAAGAGGAATCCAGTGACCTGTGAGAAAGTATCAGGCATATCTAGACTTGTGAGAAGTCTGACGCAATCAGCGTTGGAGAATGTTGTCTCTTGGGAGGAGCGGGACATCTCACATTCGTCCACAGAACGCTTCGTGATACCACAAACATTCATCCTCGTGGACTACATAGTAAGAGAGATGCGCCGCGTTTTGGCCGGACTTCACATCAACGCCGAGGCTGTTGAGCGGAACCTCACGCAGTCCAGCGAATTCATATTGAGCGAGTATGTCGTGACTATCTTGACTCAAGCGGGACTAGAGCGCCCAAAGGCTCACGAGAAGCTTCGAGAGCTGTCCAAGAAAGCCCGCGACGAGGGCAAGGGATTGCTTGAAGTGGTGAGTGGTGATGCCAGTCTCTCCGAGGTCTTGAAGGACACGAAAGTAGACATTGACGAGTACTTCTGCTCGGTGAGAGAGGTCTCGAAAGTGCTCGTGAAGAGAGCTGTACAATCGTTCCGCGGAGAATAGCCTGAGGCGACAGAATCAAATGGACATCGATTCCCGGAAGCAGAAGGAGAGAAGAAAGGTGAAGAAACTCTTGGTGACACTAACTGTGGCCGAAGGTAAGAGACTGATTGCAAAGGGTCTACTTGCCACTGAGGAGGTTCAACATGCTCTGAAGGAAGGCTACCTATGCGTGACTCTTGGAACGACATCATCGTACCTAGTCGAAGAGATACTTGGCGAGTATGACAAGACCAAGCATATAGCTGGGATTACTGTCCCGAAGGGCCTCTCTGTGACCAAGGGAAACATGAGGAGCTTCGATGCAATCTTCTACAAGGGCAAGCTCTTGGAAGGCAAGAAGGTCATAGACGTACTGGACGAGCTTGGACCGAATGATGTGATCATCAAGAGTGCAAACGCGTTGGACGCTGATTACGTTCCACTTGTACTGCTCGCAAGCAATGTTGGCGGCACGGTCGGCTCATTTCTTGGTGCTACAGCCGCCAAGAATGTTGTGGTTCTTATGCCAGTCGGGCTTGAGAAGAGCATTCCATCAACCTATGACGACTTGTCTGGTCTCTTTGGAATGAAGGACTGGGACTACACTATTGGAACTCCTGTTGGTATCATTGCGGTGCAAGGGGGCATCGCTTTCACCGAGATAGAGGCACTTGACGCACTCTTCAGCGTTTCTTCTGTACCGATAGCCGCTGGCGGAGTCAACGGCGCCGAGGGTTCGGTCTCGCTCTACATTGACGGTGATGACGAGAGTATCGACGAAGCCCATAAATTCCTGAAGACACTAAAAGGAGAGCCCCCCTTCCCAAAGGTGGAGCACGTAGTCTGAGAGCAATTGGAGCACAAAGTCGATGACTGTGATAAGGACCGAGAACCTCACCAAAATCTTCGAGAGAGGCAAGAAGCACGAGGTCACTGCGCTTGATAGTGTTGGCCTTGACATTCCACGTGGCGAAGTCTTCGGATTGCTTGGACCGAACGGCGCTGGGAAGACAACTCTGATACGCATCCTGGTGGGGCTTCTAACTCCGACCGAAGGCAGTGCCCATGTTCTGGACAGGGATGTCACCGAGGACATCGGCTACATTAGAGAGAGAGTAGCCCTTCTTCCCCAGGAGGCCGGAATCTACGAGAGGCTCACAGCCAGAGAGAACATGATCTACTACGGTGGAATGTACGGGATACCTGAAGACGTATTGAACGAGAGAGCTGATAATCTGCTGGATCTTGTGGGTCTGCGAGAAAAGGAGGACTATCAGGTCAAGGGTTTCAGCGGAGGGATGAAACGCAAGGTGCTTGTTGCCCGTGCGCTCATCATAGAACCCGAGATTATTTTCTTGGATGAGCCGACGACGGGCGTGGACACCATTGGCGCGAGAGTGGTCCGTAGTCTGCTCAGGAAACTGAGCGCAGAGAGAGACCAGACAATCATTCTCACAACGCACGATCTTAACGAGGTGTCTGAGCTGTGTCATAGGGTTGGCATCCTCTATGATGGTAGACTGGTGGCAATTGGACAACCCTCTGAGCTGGAGGAGAAGTACAGAGCAGCCAACCTTGAAGAGGTGTTCACCGGACTCGTTACTGGAGAGGGGGTCTACGAAGAATGAGCCAAAGAAGGCGCACCAACAACCGCAGTAAGACCAAGTGGCTGCTGAAGAAAGAGATCAAGTCGGTACTCCGCTCTAGATGGCTGATTCTCGGCTTCATAATCAGTCCCCTCTTTGCATGGCTCTTTCAGGGAGCTTTCCTTTCATTCATCTTCCAACAGGCTGTGGAGCCTGAACAGATCTTCATCACAATTGAGGATGAAGGACCAATGGGTCAGTTCCTCTACGACCAGATAGAGGCTCGCTACGAGGTTGAGAAATCACTCCCAGATGATGAGAAGTGGCTCTTCATCGAGAGTCTCACCGTTGTGACCCAAGAAGACGGGCTGGCGTCATGGGAAAACCGAACGGCGCCTGTATGGGTGTATATACCAGCCAACTTCACGGCAGTACTTGAGGCTACGAACGTCACTACCCTCACAATGTATGTCAATGCAGGCAGCTTCAGAGCTAGTGCTGCGGCAGAACGACTCTCATGGTTTGCGGGATGGCAGATCAGGGAGATTGTTAGAAACCTCTACATCAAAAGGGTGACACCGCCAACAGCTGAAGCGAGCTATGGCCATCAGCTTGCCATCTTCCTTGTTATGATCACTTCTGTCCTGGCGCCAAGCCCCTACGTGAGCAAATCGTTTGCTGGAGAGAGAGAGAACCATACTCTTGAAGCATTGCTCGTTGTCCCAATGAGCAGACTGAGGATATTAGGCGCGAAGCTAGTTGCAGGTCTTATGCTGTGCATGATCTATTCGGCATTCACTGTGGTAGGAATACTGTCATACAACTTTCTGATTCTCTTCCGGTCTGAAGGCTCCATCAATGCCACAAGCGCAGCGAGCTTCTACAGTGTCGATGTTGCCACAATTCCGCTGATCTTCTTCTGTCAGTTCCTTGTGCTGCTTTGCGCAATCGGCATAGGTGTGGTCATCTCATGCCTAGCCAAAGATCAGGCATCTTCTGAATCCATTAACAACCTCGTACTGCTAGTTCCAACAATGGTGATTGGCATACTAGGTTTCACAGGAAGCATCATGAGTTATGGCGGAGTGCTGGGGTTATTTGTCTGGTTGATTCCATTCAGTCACGCAGTCATGTTCCTCAACGGTGTGCTCTCGGGTGCGGCCACTGCGGCAAGTCTGTTGGTGAACATTGCCTACATGATTGGGTTTACGATTGTTTCACTATTAATTGGAGCCAAGGCCTTTGAGAGAGAGGCAATAATCGCTTGAGATGAAGTGTAACTGGCCAGTACAGATACATGGTGAAATGACGAGGTCAGTTGAAGAACGATACTGATTTCAGACAATGGCGTGTTTGAGCCAGGCATAGACCGCAACTCCAGCGCCCTAGAGAGATATCTATCTAAGAAATTCAACCTAAATAGTGGCCGTACTAATCGTTCATTATGTATCATATCTACGGATATGATTCAGGGGAAATGTTGCAGAAGCCTTGAAACTGGAAAGGGGGGACCACCCTTATTCTCATGCAAGAGGATACTCAATACATGTGGAAGTTACGAGGTTGCGGCGGCGGAGATCACTTCATAATCAACCAGTGGCCCGGAAAAGACCTGGAGCGAACCCCTGCTACACCTAGATTATTAGTCAGTGGGTCTCAAAGATCCACTCCTTCTGTTTGAACTAGGAAGTTTCTACGAAACTACTACGCAATTCACCTTCTGGATTACCAGGGCCAATCTGGTTCGTCCGGAGGCCAAGCACATGTGATCATGGTTATCGAGTTGGATAGCCCTCAGAAACTGTTGAAACAGAACGAGGCAAGTTGCATCTAGAAACACGAGTTTCCTTTCTAGTGGAAATGTTTCGCAATAAGAGGAAACATTTTAGCCGTCAGCACGAACTGTATGATAGTCGAGCCGTCATGATACTCCATATCGCAAATGTTGGCATTTATGCCAATGAACGGATTGACCACGTCCTCATTAGGCGGGGGGCAGACAAGGTCATTCTAGTCTACACTGAAGTGAATAGGAAAGAAGTAAGCCAAATCAGAGAGAAACTAAAGGAATACCTAATCCCAGTGGACTTGGTATATGTTGAGCCATTTGACTATGAACAAGTTCTGAGTCGAATCCTTGAAGAAATCGCGAAGCATTCAGACTATAGGGTGGAGTTCAACGTCTCGTGTGGCACACGGATTATGACAGCCGCCTCGTGTATGGCAGCTGTACTAGTTGGATCTCCAGTCCACTTCGTCTGTCAGGATGGTGACGAATTGCCTGGCAAACTTGTGACGGTACACCCCCTACCACGGGCGATGCTAACAAAACCAAAGAAGAATATACTTGATCGACTCGTCGAGCTTGGGGGCACAGTGAATTCTCAAGCAGAGTTGGGCACGCGGGTGGGACTTGGTGTCGCATCCATATCCAAGCACATCAAGGACTTGGAGCAGTTCAACTACGTGAAACGCAATAAGGAGAAAGGAAAGAACAAAGTAGTGATTACGGACCTAGGAAGAGTGATTCTACAACTGAAACAAGCACGAAAAGAGAGATTGTGGGGCCCGTAGCACTGCGAGGGATTCTTCCTTGAGAGATGAGATCACGAAACGTGTAAGAGACCTTTGGGGTAAGTACTCGACTAAAATCGAGGAGGAATTCGGACTTGAGAGTACCGCCATTCCGAAGAGGATCATGATGACAGAGAATGGTGAATCTCCATCACTTCTTGGCGGTAGAATACAGGATGAAACGCTATACTTGCCCGAATCATTGGCGGGAAATGCTCTTTTGTTTGCGGGGACCGTTGCCGCATTATGCTTTGAGGGAGCGCTTCAGACGAGGAGAATTTGTGACGAGTGCATCAAAGACCTCTCAATGGAGTTTGCAAGACAACAACTGGGGAAGAGAGAACAGGCAGCATGGACCCGGATGTGGGAAAAAACGTATCATCCTAAATATGTTGATGGAATCCTTGTTCACAGTCCCGCACGGACATACCCGGCTTTGTTTAGATTGATGGGCGTGGACGGACTCAAAGGGATAGTTCGGGATATCCAGATTGTTGAGAGATACAAAATGGAACTATCCTTCGAGGAATACGTGGACTACCTCGAGTCCCGGATAAGGCGATTCTCCACAGCACTTGACAGGACTGCCCTCCATATCGTGAACGAACTTCTCAATAATCCCAGCAGCAATCTAGAAACAGTTTCGAAACGACTCGGAATCTCTCCACAATGGGTTTCGACTCGAATAACCAAATTGCGACAACGACACATACTACGTAAGTTTGATGTCGTAAGATTCTCAAGAATCGGGATCAGGATGTTTAATCTATTGCTGGGATCCGAGGCGGAAGAAGGCGAACCTGATAGATTCCTAGCACAATGTCCATTCTTGCACTCGGTCAGACCCATTCTTTCGGGCAGCATGCATCTGCTGGCAACTCTCTTTGTTCCAGATAATCCTAGAAGTATCAAGGCCATCGACGAATTCGTATCCATTCTCCAGGGATTGGGAATCAGTGCACTAAGCCAGGAGGTTATTTCGTCAGGGACCAGTGATTGTTTTGATTACTACAGTCCTGAGGAGAGCTCGTGGAGGATACCATGGGATCTTGAGAGCGTGCAGGTAAACAGAATCCATAAGGATGGGCTTGCGAGCGCTCTGCCTAGAGTAGATACGGAAAAACTGAGTGGTCAGCCAGTTTTGGATGAATTAGATATCAGAATCCTGGCTGCAATTCGTGCAGGCGCTAACTCCGTATCCAAGATTCGAAAGCATCTGAAGGCGGGACAAGAACGTGTAGCGGCTAAACTGAGAGATTTCAGAGAAATCGGAATTGTGAGCACTATTTGGGAAGTCCACAATATTGGACTCAACGAACATGTTCTTGTAACGACCTTCGACCCCGATTTGGGCGAATCCATTGCTGCATGGGTCCAACGGCTTCCTCGAAGTATAGTATCATTCAATCTCAAACGAGAACTTACACTCATATCCAGTCTTCCAACCGGTGGCAGCTACGGGATGACATGGACGCTTAGACCGTTTCACAATGATGTTCTGGTAATGCTTCTTGATAATCCAACATATGCTGGCCGGCCATTCCCAGTGGATCTGTGGGACTATGAAACGAACCGATGGTTGTCTCCGCGAAACGCCATCGTGAAATGGCTTGACTCAACGAGATAGATGTCAGCCATAGTCAAAATCAGGAGAAGTCATATTATCCATATCAAGACGTAGGCCACTTTGAACTGATGTCAACTCCGGAACGGTCTATAATTTCCGTTGCATGGGTGATTGCCTTTGCCTTGACCTGCTCTTCGTCTAGTGTAAGCAACTGCTTCTCGTGCATTAGCAACCTGCCATTCACAATCACTGTGTCCACGGCATCACCGGAACCCGAGTAGACCAGATTGGAAACAGGATTAGAGGCAGGAGTGAGACTCAGTCCGCCTAGATCTATGAGGATAATGTCTGCTAACTTGCCTGGCTCAAGCGAACCGACCTTGTCAGCAATGCCCATCGCCACTGCACCCCCGAGTGTGGCCATCTCTATGGTTTGCTCAGCAGTCACAACAAGAGGGTCACTCACGTACGACTTGTGGATAAGCGCGGCCAAACGCATCTCGCGGACCATATCGTAAGTATTGTTGGACGGGCCACCATCGCATCCAAGGGACACTGGAACCCCGATCTCAAGCATCTGGGGAATCTTGGCGAAACCTGAGGCAAGTTTCATGTTGCTAGCTGGGCAATGTGCAATGTTGGAGTTGGACTGTGCGAGTTTTCTCAGCTCATCCTCCTCGAAGTGGATTCCGTGAGCAAACACCATGTCCGATCCGAGAAGCCCCATTGACTCTGCAAAGTCTGAGAGGTTCATGTCATGATTATCCCGAACATAACGAACATCATCCACAACCTCACCAAGGTGCATGGTCATGTGGGTTCCCTTGGCACGTACCTGATGTACTACCTCTTTGAATAAGTCAGGAGTGACTGCTCCCAGTGAACGAAGTCCGTACCAGACCTGAATTCTACCATCTGCCTTGCCATGCCAACGGGAATACATGGTCTCAGTCTCGTCAAGACATGCTTGTGCATCTTCAACCATTCCAGGGTACATAATGTCAGCACTGTCAGCGTAGCCTGTTGAATCCATGATGATTTTGGACAGTGCGCCCCTCATGCCAGCCGTTTCAACAGCCTTTGCGATACCATCGAAACCATAGCGAGTGTGAATCATACATTCTATGAAAGACGTTGTTCCAGTTCGAATCATTTCAGCCATGCAGAGCTCTGCTGACACCCTGCCGTCCTCGTGTGTGAAATTGCCCTGCAGAACCCAAACGTAGTTCTTGAGCCAGTCAACAAGGGATACATCATCTGCACATCCACGAATCAGTGCCTGTGCTAGATGAACGTGAGTATCGATGAGGCCGGGCATTACGACCATATTCCCAGCATCGATGACAAGTTCTGCCCTGTGGCTCTGCAGGTCGCTAGTCTTCCCAACGTCCACAATCTCTGAACCTTCAACGTAGACAGCACCATCAGGAATAATCTGTCTCTGTGGATTCATTGTAAGGACATAGCCATTCTTGACCAAAATCGAACTGACATTCTCCAAGGCTGCGCCTCCGGCTATTCATGTTTCCTTCCGAGAATGATAATGGTTTTGGTCCGAGGTCACTCAACCTTTTGGAATGTGACTATGAACTTGAGTCCCTTTCGTGGCTTACCTTCAACTCGGTCCTCGATCTTGATACTGGCCCCGTACTTTGTCGCAATGCTATTAACAATATGAAGACCCACACCTCCGAAGCGGCGCATAGGGTTGAAGAGGTCAGATTTCTTCAGACCATGTAGACCGGGCCCGTTATCAGATATCACCAGTATGAATTTGTCTTCGGATTCATGTCCACTGATCCAGATCTTCTTCTCGCGTTCGGGATTATGCTTTAGCGCATTCTCCATCAGGTTCCAGAGCATGTGGCTCAATGCGCTATCCGCCATTACAATCACACTCTCTGGGAGTTCACCCAATATGGGAAGCATTCCGAACTGTCGTTGAAGCACTAGTATCTCGCCATGCAGAACTGGGACAAGGTTGACCGGTTTGAGCGGTTCTTTCTTTGCCTCCTCCAACAACCGTATCTTTGTAATCAGGTCAAGGCATCTGTGAGCACCATCAAGGACATACTGGCGGGCGTTCTCTATGGTGTCCATTGAGGACTCGGTGTGGATAAGATCGGCACCGGCCACAACGAGCTGCAGCTGATTACCGATATCATGGAGGAGTAGGTCCAATAGGAACCGTGCCTCAGTCTCAGCGTACTTGAGGTCTGAAACATCCGTTAGGATTCCACAGCTTCCGGCATAGCTACCATCTGCATGATACAACGGAGAGGCTGCAACCATGACAGGGATAAGATGACCATCAGTATGAATCATCTGAGCCTCATATGACTCGACTTCGCCACGCTTGCGTTTCTCAATTCGGCTCTCAATAGGGGATCCATTAATGGTGAACATGATGTCAGTGATAGGACGGCCTAGGAGTTCCTCCGCAGAATCATACCCCAGCATCCGTACAAATGCGGGATTCACATAACTGAGGTTTCCATTTTCGTCATCGATGCCCAGACCATCCTCCATGGTCTCAACCAACGTACGATAACGAAGCTCAGAGTCCTCAAGCATCTCTTTACTTCTCTGGGATTCTGTTACGTCTTGGATTTGTGCTACCGTTAGTGTCTTGCCACCACCATTCACCATGGTTGTGACGTTCATCATTGAGTCTATAGTTCTTCCATCACTGTGACGCATCTTGAATTCGTAAATTGATGGAACGTCTTCACCACGCCGCCGTCGCACGTAGTAATCGGCCACCATCTCAACACTGTCGGGATGGAGATGTTCTCGAAAGTCATGCCCCAGAAGATCGCCTCTAGTAACTCCAAGAATTGTGCAGAGTCCGTCATTGACATAAACGATCTTGTATTGTCCGTCGACGACAAGTATGCCAAGTTGAGAATGTTCAACGATAAGACGAAAAGCCTCACCCTGTTCTCTGAGTTTCTCCTCGACCCTGGCCTGTCGAGTCACATCTACGGCATGGACAACAAACCCCGAAAGCCCCGATTCCGACTCAATATTGTGAGTGAAGACCTGAGCGGGAACTTGGGCGCCATCACTGCGGATAATGCGAAGTGAAAGGAAAGTTGGTCTGGCTCCTTCTGCAAGCCTCGCTAGACCCTCTTCAATCAGCTGCACCTGCTCAGGTGGAACAAGGTCCCGCACATTGAGACCCTTTTCAATTACAGAATAATCTCTTCCAAGCATGGCAAGGGCTGCACGATTGGCGTACACTATATTGTATACAAGGTCTAGTTCAAGGACCGCAATCGGCAGCTTATCGCAGACTTGTCGCAAGATCTCTTGGTCCTCAATTGTGAATGGAATATTGAGAGAATCATCTGAAGTCATTTTTGGAATCAACAGACCTTTTGTTGCTGGGAAGCCTAAATCGGTTTCACGAGTGCCTTTCTTGGGTCCGAAGAGCGCGCCTTAATACTTTGTTAGTACAGTTATTTCATCTTTATTGTGGGCTATGTCACAGTGGCAACAACTTAAAGGCAAGGATTGACACGGAACCAGTCCGCGACATCATGGAGTGACTTGCCGTTGAAACACATCCTTGCAGTATCAATGGACCTATGCACAGGCTGTAGGAACTGTGAGCTCGCCTGCTCTGTTCGAAACACGAGATCATTCACGCCAAGCAGATCAAGGATTCAGATTCTCAAGGACGAACCACGGAGCATCATAGCCCCAGTGGTGTGTCTGCAGTGCGACGAGCCATTATGTAGAAACGCCTGTCCTTCAGGCGCGATTGCGGAGAATGATTTTGGCACGTTGACTGTAAATCAGGAAGCATGCATAGGCTGCATGAACTGTGTCACCGCTTGTGTGTACGGGGGGATCGCTATGGACAACAAGACTCTGAAGGCAGTAAAGTGCGACCTCTGTGAAGGCGATCCGGCGTGCGTCAAGGCGTGTGAGTACGGTGCACTGAAACTTGTTACAGCTGATGCCAGAGGGATTGATGAGAGATACAAGGGCATACAAGTGCTAAGTGAAGCACTGGGACTCGTCACGGAGGAGATGTAGAGATGACATTTCCATACAAGGGATATGCAGGCCATTACCTTGAAGTTGACCTTACCAAGGGCAAGGTTCACAAGCGTGAGATGGAGAAAGAATGGGCGCGCCTTTATCTTGGAGGAACTGGAGTCGCTGCCAAGATTCTATGGGATCGAACTGGGCCGGAGACCGATCCCTTCTCACCTGACAATGTTGTTGTTCTTGGAACGGGACCGCTTACTGGGGTCATGTTCTCACCATCCGGGAGGTTCATGTTCGCGTCGAAGAGCCCACTCACCGGGATCTGGGCAGAGAGTCACGCAGGGGGATTCTTCGGTCCTGAGGTGAAGTACGCAGGTTTCGATTTTGTAATCCTCAGCGGAAGGTCACCCAAACCCGTCTACCTCTTCCTTCGCGATGGCGAAGCAGAACTCAGAGATGCATCGGACCTCTGGAGACGTGAAACCGACGTAACGACAGACATGATCAGAGAGGAGCACAAGGACCCAGATGTAGAGACTGCAACTATTGGACCAGCCGGAGAAAATCAGGTCCTATACGGGTGCGTTGTTGTGGACTACTATCGGGCTGCAGGAAGAACAGGATTGGGTGCAGTGCTCGGGTCCAAGAATATGAAGGCAATTGCCGCAAGTGGCTCTCTGGGTCTTGAAGCATATGACATGGACAAGTATTTGGAAGCCAACCAGAAAGAGATGGACAGACTCAACGACCCGCTCTGGAAGGACTTTCTAGTCTCACTCAGGAAGTATGGGACGACAGACCTCATAGCAATGATCAACGAGATTGGCAGACTCCCAACAAAGAATCACTGGACTGGATTCTTCGATCATGCTGAAGACATTGGTCCTGAGATAATTGCCAAGAAGTACAGGACTGGACACGAGGCCTGCCACGGCTGTGCCATTGGATGCAAGTACATCTACCAGGTCAAAGGTGGAGATTACCCGAGTGGTCCCGCAGGTGGCCCGGAATACGAGACCCTGATGGCATTCGGTTCGAACTGCCTCAATAGAGACCTCGAGTCAGTGTTCCACATGGGAACCAGATGTGACTTGCTTGGAATGGATACGATATCCTGCGGGAAGACGATAAGCTTCGCGATGGACCTCTGGGAGACTGGAATGATTACGAAGAAGGATACAGGCGGCTTGGATCTGTCTTGGGGCAATGTTGACTCAATGGTCCAGCTTGTTGAGATGATTGCCAAGCGAGAGGGCATTGGCGACCTGCTATCCAAGGGAGTACGTAAGGCTGCAGAGATTGTTGGTGGCGAGGCCTGGAAGTACGCTGTCCATTGCAAGGGACTTGAAGCCTCAGGACAGGACCCACGTGCGCACCAGTCTGTTGGTCTCACCTATGCCACTAACGTCAGAGGGGCGGATCACCTTAGGAGTCTCTCTTGCCTAGAGGAACTCGGATTCCCCGAAGTGGCGATAGCCAGATTCGGTAAAGAAAAGGCAGCAGCTATAATGGATATCTTGTCACCCAAGCACAAGGGTGAGGTTGTGAAGGATATTGAGGACCTCTACGCTCTCGTGGACTCTGCTGTGATATGCAAGTATGGAACAATGTGGCCGCCGATTTTCTACTTTGACACTTTCGAGAACATCATCGCCCCGCTCACAGGGATGGATGACTGGTCTAGTAAGAAGCATGTTAGAGAAGCAGCCGAAAGAATTTGCCATCTTAGGAGAGCCTACAACCACCGTCTGGGTATCACTCGCAAAGAAGAGACCCTCCCCAAGAGACTACTGAAGGACCCAATGCCAACTGGACCTTCTAAAGGAGGTCTGCCGGATTTGGAACACATGCTTGACGAGTATTACCAATACAGAGGTTGTTCCCTAACAACAGGCTATCCCTCACGAGAGGTACTTCTCTCACTGAAACTCGACTACGTTGCAGAGGAACTCGAAAGGAAAAACATGTTAGCTAACTGCTACGAACAGAAGAACTGACAATTATACCTCAGTCCGCTTAGTTTACAATTCTGTGCAAAGCTTGCGAGATGCTCTCAATACATTGAATGACTTCAATGGTATCTGCACCCTTCCCAGCAATATAGTCAAGAAACTGATTTGGAAGGCCAAAATGCTCGCAGACCACATAGGCCACGCCCTCTGCCTTTATCTCCCTTGTCTTGACCGGAGCCCTCCTCCTTCCTCAAGAGCAGAGAGGAATATGGCAAGCTGTTCCCTGTCGTATGGCCTAGCCTGCCATGTGTAGAGCTCCCATGCAGCCAGGATTATTGACTTAAGCCTGTAACGGACCTGTTCAGAGGGCTCAGAGGCAAAGGCTACCTTGAACCTCTGAGAGGGCGCCACAAGTCCCGGTCCTGGCTGTGCATTGTCATCGATTATCAGAATATTGCCTTTATGCTCCTTGCCATCCCCCTCTATTCACTCTTCAATGGCAGCCTCACTTTGAAGGTACTGCCTTCACCCTTCTCGCTTTCAACTTCAATCATGCCGCCATGAGCCTCTACGAAGGTCTTGCAGACTACCAATCCTAACCCTATGCCCTTGACTTTGGTGGTGAAAAGTGGTTCAAAGAGCCTGACCAGGTCATCCTTGGACATTCCAACCCCAGTATCAGCCAAAGAAACGATTACATATCCTGTGTCAGAAACTTCACACCTTGTTGTCAACTGGCCTCCCTGCGGCATGGCTTGGATTGCGTTGAGCATCAGATTCATGAAGACCTGACAGAGTTGAACTGGGTCCGCAAGGATGACCTGTCGTGCTTCACATGGTTGGCTAGTCACACTGACATTGTCTGGTATTTCAGTACGAGACAACGCCTCTTGAATGATCTCGTTGACATTCACTTTCTGTCGGATAGGAGATTTCGGACGAGCGAAGTCGAGAAGCGAGCTAATGATTCTCTCGGATGTAGCGATCTCTTTCTCTAGTATATCTAGTGATTCTCTCACATCCGGTTCGGGTGCTTCCAGGACCATTCTCAAGAAATAAACAGCGTTCTTGATGGCTCCCAGGGGGTTGCGTAATTCGTGGCCGATTCCGCCAGCCAGTTGCCCTAATACCGCCAGACGCTCCGTACGTACCAACTGTTCTTGAGTCTCTTGGAGCTCTTTCGCTAGTTGATCCAGTTTCTCATATGCTATCCTAAGATTCTTGTTGGTAGCTGCCCAAAAGGCTTCATTTCGTTCCTGTTCGGCTAGGAGACTCTTATATTTCCAGAACAACTTGTGGAGGTCTTCCTCCGTCATCCTACCTATCTTGGGTGGTGTGCTAGACCTCAACAACTCCTCTAAATCCATTCCATCACATCAGTACCAATACCGGAATGATTAATGAAACTCAATCTTGAAGATGCGTTCATCATCATCATTCTCAACGTTGACAAAGTCGAGGTCGCCCGGAGCGGACATTCCTCCGATAATCACACCGCGTTCCAGGTTCTTGTCAAACGGGGTTGTACTACGGATCAAGGCTTTGCCTTCTTTTTCGTCGATTTCCACCAAATCGAAGCTTCCAACAACTTCCTCGGGACCTCTCACTACACTCGAATAACCCTCGGAACCGCTCTGAAAATGCAGGAAATCAACTCCTCTTTGGATGATCTCTTTGCCGGGTCCAAGCCTGTACCAGCTAAGCATCATTTCTGTACCTACTCTCTCCAGAATCACTTCGTGATTCTCGTAATGCTCTATCACGGTATTCTCAAATTCCCTTAGGCGATCAAACGGATACCATCCGGTTACTTCTATATCACTGGTCAGACTGCTTGCCTTGGTTCCAGCCACAATATTCAGATTGATGCATGCTTGAGCGAAACCATGGATTGTTGCACCAAAGACTTCTAGTCTGTTCTCCTCTTCAGAACTCATATTCTTCCCACCGAGCTGTCCACTCTGCTGTGTTTCACGACTAAACTTTCAGCAATCAACGAATAGACTATGTTGATATAAAGCCTCAGGCGCGACGCGAACCCTCAAAGGGTTCACTCTCAAGATGCAAGAAAACAGGTTATCAACCCTGAAGTAGAGCAAGCCGTTGGTAGATTGAAAACTCTTATGTTGGACAGCGCATAAGCGGTCTATATGGCAGATATTGGGGTAGAGTTCGCCGGACTCTCATTTCGGAATCCCGTTTTGACCGCTGCAGGTCCAGCCGCCCGTGATGGAAAAACGCTGCTCGAAGCCGCAGAGGGTGGAGTTGGCGGACTGGTCGCCAAGACAGTGAGCGTGCGACCAGCAGACGTTCCGAAGCCGAACATGGCTGCGATACAGAAGGGAAGAGTTGGCTCAAGAAGGGGTATTCTGAATGCTGAGTTGTGGAGCGAACTACCCGTGGAGCAGTGGTTGGAGCGAGAGTATTCACTGGCTCTTAGTTCGGGACTCACTTTGATTGCTAGCCTAGGTTACACACCCGAAGATGTTGCTCAAATCGCACCCAAGATCGAGAAGGCCGGAGCACACGCCCTTGAGTTTAGTACTCACTATGTTGGCGGACATGTAGAGATTGCGAAGGCCCTGAGAGAGTCTGTTGACATCCCCATCTTTGCCAAACTGAGCCCAAAGGTGGATGTCGCTGATGTTGCGAAGTCCCTAGAACCGTACGTCGACGGGATTGTGGGAATCAACACATACGGCCCCTGTCTAAGAATCAATATCGAGACCGGAAGGCCAATGCTTGGAAGCGAGGCAGGTGAAGGATGGATGAGCGGGGCCGCGTTGAAGCCAATTGCTCTGAGGTGCATTGCGGACATCGCGCAGGTCGTGAAGAAACCAATCATAGCTGTTGGAGGGGTGTCAGATGGTGATGACGCAATCGAGTTCTTGATGGCAGGAGCCTCAGCAGTAGAGGTCTGTACTGCAGCAGTCCTTGAAGGTCCCACCGTATACGGACGCATTGCCAAACAGATCGAGAAATGGCTTGATGATCATGGATACGACTCGGTTGATGACATCCAGGGGATGGCTCTAAAGCACATCTCCAAGAAGGTAGAGATGAGATCAGCCTCGCGAGTAGACATGGAGAAATGCACACTGTGCGGACTGTGTCCGAAGTCATGTGTCTACGGTGCAATCACAATGAATAGAGAAGAGGAGGAACTACTGATCGATGAAGAGAGGTGCGAGAGATGTGGTCTCTGCATCTCAGTCTGTCCACATGATGCACTAAGTGCTGACTGAGGTTTCATTCTTCTTAGGGATGTTCACGAATCATCATCTTGATGAGGTGTAATAGAGCTCACATATTCTCAGCCATTCGTGTCCATCGTTGTTTCTTAACCGCATAGACGTGTGCAGGAATGGTATCAATGGCTAGACACATACCTTTCCAATTGACCCCATGTATACGAAATAACGAACCACTGCCTACAGCCGCCTCCTCTTCAAGCTCTAGCCCTTGAAACTCATCCACAAAGCATGTACGACCATCTTCTTTTCCGCGTTCAAGATAGGACCCAAGGATGATTTTATCGAAAAGGAAACCTCTCAAGGACTCATTCGCATATGATGTCCAAACATTCGACGCACCATACAGATCAACTCCGAGAATGTTTTCCCTATATGCGACAAGAATCCCAACCTGTCCTGAAACATGAAGACCTTCGGAAAGTCTGTTCTCAATGCCCTTCATCTCTCTGCTGTGCTCAAACATCTTTCTACTCGTGGAAACAAGACTACGCGTTGGGGAATGAAATAGCCTAGTTTGGGGCTGTGAATATAATGAACGAACCTCGGCCCACACCTGTGATTGGCTATCATCAGCCATGAAAGAATAGGCCATTTGACCTGAAGCTCTGGTTGAAATTGATTCAAATCTCCTGCTTGTTTGCATACCAAGATCGTCGCGATATCCCCAACGACCTTGTTCAAGACACCGAGCTGGTATTGGGAGGGGGTTACTTCCATCACACCCAACGGGGATTACTATTGGTTCAAATACAGTCCTGTCCTGTTTCCCGCCTTTTACTTGAGTTAGAAAAGGAACCAAGACTCCAACTTGATTCGTGTTTACAGCCTCAAGCATTGATACTGTTTCGTGTTTCGCCTCTTGAATCCATGCTGTGCCAAGGGACTCAGCCTCTTTGAAACCGAGTAGGTGAACTGAAGAGGCACCTATTATTGGATAGACCTCAAAGTCATCCGATATTACTGGTTCATCAATAATACATCTCTCGAGTAATGCATCAAGTGTTTTCACTGTACCATACCTTCTCTTTCATACTGAGTGCCGTTGAGGGGAAAAAGCAAATACTTTGGGGAGAAATCTGTGAAATGCCAGTTGTTTTGCTATTCGAATCTCTCTTGTCTGGATGATGAAAAGATATGTTTTAAAAAAGAGAACCTTATACTTTTCTCCGGTACTACAGTATCATTCACTTCGAAAAGAAGGTTGTTTGATCTAGAAAAAACAGCTCTTCCCTGAAGATTTTCAACGAAGTGGTTTATCGACAAAAGGCGGGGTGCACATTGAGTCAAGTAGCGATTCTTGAGCTTATTCAGGCGCATGGAGTTACACTGCCTTATGAGGTTAGGTCAAGAATCGTTGACACAGAAGGGAAACTCTGGAAAGATGCAAAGGCCGTTACAATTGCAATGATTCGTGCCCTCATACAAGACTACTACAAGCAAAAGAGTTCCAATACCCTGAAACTTGAAGAGATGGGTTGGAGGAACAGATACAATGTCCATCTATTGAGTGGCTTATCTCAAAGAACCATATACCAAGAGTGGGGCGTTATTGAGATGCTCGTCGAGAGTGATTTTCTTGAAAGACGTCCCTCTCCATCTCATTGGGGGCGACAGAAGTACCAGTATCGACTGAGTCTTGATTTTCTTCCAGAATCGACTTCGCTGGTGAGATCCATTCAGTTGTTCATTGAGGGCAATGAGGACTAGTCCCGCAACAAATGACATAGGTGCGTTTTGTTCAGATGTATTCGTTGATGAAACGCTGATTCTTATCTAGTCCGTAGTCAGCTAGTCCTGATCTTTCCATGTGTAGTGGCCAGAGAAGATTTCCTTTTCTCCGAAGATTGAATTCCAAGATGAATGATTCACCAGATCCCACGAAGATTACGAACTTTCTATTAGTGTGGTTAGAAGCAGGTTTCTGTCTGTTGAATGTGCCCTATCATAATCCCATAGAGATAGACTCTGATATGTTATCGGCCCTTCTTAGAGCAATTCAGCATATGATGAATGATGGAATCCGGAGCTGACCTGAAGAAGCCCTCATTGCCCATTAGCAATCCAGTTGTGTCCGCATCGGGGGAAATCACCCTGAAGGCCTCTCTGACTGGCCCATTGCACAATAGGATCCCAGATTGTGTGGTCCTTATTAGTATTGGAGAGTCATTACATCTCATGAGAGGACTAGGTAAGTGGGCTAGTGCAGTTCAAAGAGCACGAAGCGCGCGACTGAAAGCCCGAAGGAAGAAGTCTTCTTCCGAACGGATGTCCTCACTCCCCACAAGAGACCAGACATCAGGTCCCGGGGAGTCCGCGGCTGTTCACTTTGTCCAATCGGACCTCTCTAATCTCGGTGATGAGGTTGGAGTGAGTGATAATGACCCCGCCGTGGTAAATGCTGTGGAAATACTCTCTGTCGCTAGAAGTGATGTATCAGCAAGAAGACAGGAGAAAGAGTCCAGGACTGTAGGAGGGATCCCATCCCGATGATGACAGACAATGCTCTTGCTAATTTTTGCATTTCGAAAGAAATGCGAAGAGGTGGTGACACTGGCAAGAGAGGGGCGGAACACAGAAGTTTCTTACAGTTGTGGTTCACTCACAATTATGTAAAAAACAGGTTATCATTAGAGTCCCATCACTAAGAGATACGCTGACGTTGGTCAAAGAGACGACTGAGAGTGACTTGAATTCATTCTTACCATCCCGTCGAGTAGAAGAACTGATTCATGACTTCAATGGCGAATTTTCAATAGGCCAGATTGCGGACAATCACGGGGTGCGTCCGAGCGTTGTTCTTTTCATCGCAGAGCAACTACTTGAGAGAGGTGTACTGTCTTTCACTGAATGATTTCCGCTTCATAGGTACAGTATGTCATCCAACCCGGTTGTCAGGCGCTTTGCCCTTCCTCGTGTAACAACGTAGTCATTCTCAATGCGAACTCCGCCCATCTTCTCGTAGTAAACGCCTGGCTCAATCGCAAGTACATGATCCTCCAGAAGTGAGGCCTCTCGATCGTAGAGGGAGGGATACTCGTGGACATCAAGACCGATTCCGTGCCCCAGTCCATGTGTCATCCCTTCCTTAGTGTCAGGGTTCAAGCGACTTGAGTCATGGCCATGTTTCTTCAGGGTTTCATAGCAGGCCATATTCACCTCAGCATCAATCTTGACTCCGTCCGCAAGAACGTCTACCACAGCCTCGGCAGCCGCATGCACAGCATCGAACATGGCCTTGACCTCCTTTGAAACGGCACCCTTCACAACTGTACGAGTGACATCAGCAACATAACGACCAATCTTGAGTCGCGGGAAGACATCCATTATTATGGGCACCTCCGCCTTGAGT
>JAUVHR010000030.1 GCA_030593165.1 Candidatus Thorarchaeota archaeon | reverse complement strand
ATATCTCCAATCAAGCTCCCGGAATCTATAATCTTACAGTCTACGTTGAGGATATCAATGAGAATTCAGTGAGTGATCAAATCTGGCTTACAATAACGGACTCTACCCTTCCGACGATAAGTTCCCCGACTGACATTGTCTATACACTCGGTGAAACTGGTTTTCTCATCAATTGGAGCGTTTCTGACTTGTATCCGTCAACCTATGAGCTCTTCAGAAATGATACATCAATCGAGGATGGTGAGTGGATCAGTGGTACGGAATCTTTCGCCTTTATCGTCGATGGGCTAGCTGTCGGTAGTTACATCTACAGACTTGTCATTACTGACTTGGGTGGAAATTCAGTTAGTGATGAAGTGGTAGTGACTGTTCTTGATGTGCCAACCACAGCTACTACCACCACCACCACAACAACTACCACCACAACTACAACCACTACAACCACTACAACCACTACAACCACTACAACCACTACTGAAGTGGGATTCCCTCTATCCATGGAATTGATAATCGGAATTGCAGTTGTCGCAATTATCGTACTTCTAGGTCTGTTTGGGAAGAAACGATGACCACAAAAGGCACCTCACTCCATTTCTTGAGTGGGGTGTTTCGGTTTTCTCATGAGCATTCTTTCATAGCAACAGGCACTCCTGAAGACCTCATGGGAGTTGTGGACTCGTATACTGGTGTGCATCTCCGTCCAATCATCTACGGATGGGATGACAATGCGACCTCAACTGACATGAGCTCAATTGAGAAAATCCTTATGGGATTGGTGAATGCTCGAGTTGAACAACAGTGAGTGACCTAGCCAAACTTGCAAAGGACTTGCCCGACCTACCAGGCGTCTATCTTTGGAAGGACGATCAGGGCAAGATTCTGTACATTGGCAAGGCAAAATCGTTACGAAAACGTGTTGTGTCGTACTTGCGACTGAAAGGGATGTTCCGCAGGACTTGGGACATGATGCAAAAGGCTGCGGACTTGGAGACCGTGGTCACCAACTCGGAACGCGAGGCATTGTTGCTAGAGGCCACACTGATTAAGAGACACCAGCCTCCTTACAACATCAGGCTCAAGGATGACAAGGTTCAATCATGGATTCGAGTTGACTTGACAAGAGCGATTCCAACATTCGAGATCACTCGCGAAGTGGACGAGGGTTACACGTACTACGGTCCATATGGTGGAAGTAAGCGTCTGGAGCGCCTCATTGACACAGTACGCAGGTTCATTCCAATTGGAATGTGCAAGGAACCTGAGAAGGAGAAACGTGCATGCATGGACTTCCATGTGGGTCGATGCGCAGGACCTTGTACAGAAGCGATCAGCCTCGAGGACTATCGACTGCTAGTTGACCAGATGACGCTTTACCTTGAAGGGCAGTTCGAACGTCTCACCCAATTGCTCGAAGAGCAGATGGAGTTGGCGTCTGCTAACCTTGAGTTTGAACGCGCGGCCACATTGAGAGACCGCCTCGATGATATAACGTCAGTTCTCCGCAAACAGAGAATCGTAGATATGACAGGCATCAACAGAGATGTGTTGGGCATCTCACGGACTGAAGAGGCCGCTCTTGTTGAGTTACTGATCATAAGAGGCGGTCGTCTGATAGCCTACGATAACTTCTACATTGAGGTCTCTTTGGATGTCACGGACACTGATATCCTTCGAGCATTCATCGACCAGTATTATTTCACACTCCCGCGACTCCCAGATGAGATTCTCATACCTTCAGAGTTTCCAGAGATGACACAGAGGTCTGAGTGGCTGAGTGACAGGATTGGTAGAAAGGTAGCAATCATTGCGCCCGCAAGTTCGGATCTACAGGAGCTTGTAGATATGGCAACTACAAATGCCTACAGAGCTCTTCGGAAGATACTCGTGATGGAAGATCAAGAAGTTGCGATTGTTCATGATGGAGTGAAGGAACTAAGAGAGGCTCTTGGCATGGATCTCGCTCCACTCCATATCGAGGGCTTCGACATAGCGAACATCCAAGGAACCGATCCAACTGGCTCGTGTGTTGTTTTCAGAAATGGTCGCCCCGATAACAAGAGCTACAGGATGTTCAAGGTGCGTGTGAAGGAGTCGCCTGATGATTACGCAATGATGCATGAGGTGGTCTTCAGACGCTATCGTGGTGTCCTTGAGCGAGGAGAGAGCCTGCCCGACTTGGTCTTGGTAGACGGAGGAAAGGGGCAGCTCAACGTCGCGTTGAAAGCTCTCGAAGAGCTCGGTCTTGAGAACCTTGAGGTTGCGTCATTGGCGAAACGCGAGGAGATTCTATACACTCGAGAACTGTCTGATGGTGTCGCTCTGGAGATTGGTTCAGCAGGTCTACGATTGGTCCAACATATCCGCGACGAAGCGCACAGGTTCGCACAGAAGTATCATCACAAGTTGCGCGAGAGGAGATTCACAGGTTCCATTCTTGAGGACGCTCCTGGCATCGGACCCAAACGAAGAGGTGCTCTATTGAGGGCGTTTGGAAGTTACGAGATGGTCCGACAGGCAACGGCGGAAGAACTCGCGCTGGTCGATGGAATGTCGAAGAAAGCTGCTGAGGAGTTGTATGCTTGGTTAAGAACCGAGAGTGTACAGGAACTCCTCTGATGTGCATCTTCGTACAGGTTTTTATGAGGGACACACATGCTCCTGAACTCGTCGGTGAAACGGAAAATGATGCTTAAGGTTCTCGTAGCAATAATAACCGAACCCGACAAGCAAGACCATGTGTGCAGTATTTTGAAGGCCAAACGGGAAGTCAAAACAGTCTTCAAGATAGTGGAAGGTCCCTATGATGTCATCGCAGAGGTGCAAGTGCGCACAATTGAGAGGTACAGAATACTCGCCGTTGACGAGATTGGACGCATTGAAGGTATTGTAGACTACTTCTCGTTTCTGAGTGTGGGTCCAGGGGAAGAGGACGACTACTAGCCCCCATCTCGGTGTTTATTATTCCTGTTGCGCCCGTAACCAAGGTAAATCATGAATCCCATGAGACTCAGAAACAGGCCTAGAGTGAGTGTATCGTAGCGTATACTTGGTACCAGCATCAGACAAAAAACAGTACCAAGTATCGGGACTACGGGGTACAGCTTCGTCTTGAAAGTTCCGGGTACACTAAGGCCACTTCTTCTGAGTTTAATGACTGATGAATTAACAATTGAGAGACCAATGAGATATGCGAAGCCTGCCAACGAAGCAACTAAAACAACATTGCCCGTGGAGGCGAAGACACTCACAGCAATCAGCGTTACTATGAGAGCAGGTACAGGTGTTTTCAGTCGTGGGTGGACACGATCAAGGAAGCTCGGAAAATAGCGGTCTCGTCCAAGAGAGTACGTTACACGAGCCGCCGCCATGAATGTTGCATTTAATGCCGCGTAGTTGGATGCTGCCATTCCCGCAAGAGCGAAACAAAAACCCAAATTTCCTATCATTGCTCCGAATGTGTCCGAGATGGGCGTTGCTGAACCTGATATTGCAGAGCCCGGCCCAGAAGGCATGATTCCCACAATTACGAGGGCTGCAGCCATGTACACAGCTGTCGCGATAATGACGGTGAGCATGATTGCTCGTGGGATAGTCTTTGCAGGCTCCTTTATCTCCTCTGATGCCGTTGTTATCAGCTCGAAGCCAACAAACGAGATGTAGATGAAGGCGATAGTCGACATGAATGCACCAAACACTGGCACGCCTTCTTCTGTTATGAAAAGAGGACTCAAGTTTGTTGGTTGAATAAAGAACATTCCAACGAACACGAAAACGAACAGCACAATCGCCTGTCCGATATTCAAGATACCAAGGACCCCAGACACACCTTTGATGCTGATCAAATTGGTCGCCCAGGTGATGACGATGAAGACAATTGCAATCAGCCCTATCAGAAACAGATCAGTTGTGGGGTCTAGCCCCGGAATGAACACTGCGATTGTATGAGCCACGGCAAGAGCATAGAGGCCACAAGCGACAACATTTCCGATGAGCATGAACCACCCGGTAAGAAAGCCTGGGAATCCTCCCCACGTATTCTGAGCAAAAGTATACCCTCCGCCCTGCTTTGGGATTGAGCATGCAAGTTCTGAGCAATTGAGAGCAGTAAAAATGGTCATTAAGCCAGTCGCAAGATATGCATAGACAAGGGCTGGTCCAATTATCCCGGCAGCCGTCCCAGAGATGACATAGATTCCCCCGCCAAGCATAGCCCCAAGGCCAATGTTCGTCGCGCCAAGTACGCCCAGACGTCGGGTGAACCTGCTTTTTCGGGGTTCTTCTAACGTCTCAACCAATTTGACCAACTCACTTAGAATCTAATAGTACTGCCTCGCAGCGGCTTGTATCCTCCGTTGGCCCTTTATGCGGCTTTTGAAGGTATTGCATGGGTCCATTCACTTGAGTGCAGAACGGACAAACGTCCCTATTCTTCAAGAATCTCGATTGTGAATCTGAGAACTTTGGCTTCAGCAAGAGGACTCGTCTTCGGAATGTAGATTCCTTTCTGGAAGTCCTCGATGTGGGTGTTGTTTTCGGGCTTGAAGCGCGCGAAGTTCTTGGTTTCTTTCTCTCTGGTGAGTCTGATCTCGACAGTGGTCATATGTCGCACAGCTCCCTAGCTCTTACTAAGTTGCTGCACCCATTAACTTAAATGTCGAACTCTTGGGACAAAACGTTCGAGAGACTCTGCTTGACAGAGTCACAAGGTGATTCAGCATGGGTAAACTCTGGGTTGTAAACGACAACTGCACCGCTTGTGAAACATGCGTGAGTGTCTGTCCAGTTGACCCCACTCTGTGGGAAATCGTCGGGGACAAGGCAGTCTACGCAGTGGCAAGGGCCGAAGAATGCACTGAGTGTTGGGCATGCGCTGACAGCTGTCCGGATGAGGCCATTGAGGAAGGCTAAACGCCCGACTGAGGTCTCTACTGAAACACGACAGGGGCGCTGGTTATTCTGGTTTCCCCCTGTCAGGTAATCTCTTACTTTTCATTTCCTCTGCTTCATAGAGAGAGCTGACTATCCTTTCACTTTGTACGGTTCTCCAAAGACAGAATCGAAGAACTCTCTGAGAGAGGCATCGATAAGAACAACTCGGACATGAGCCATCTCGTCCTCCGTGGGGTCATAACTCCATCTCACTTGCTCAATTTGTGACTCATCGCTTAGAGTAAGAAAGGTCTTTTCTTCGTCAACATCCTCAGTCATCCCAAACCTCTCCTTCACAGCATCAATGCAAGACCTGTACTTCGAGGGGTCAACTTTGTAGAAGAGCTTCATCTATGACATGTCCTCCTTTGGGACGAGATACCATTCAGAAAGTTATAAGTCCAGCCTCTATGTCATCCTCCTCATTCAAAGTGGGGACTATTCATGTTGCCAAACCGCCAGAGAGTTATTAGTTTACTAGTTATGGGTTTGATGGTCTCAGGAGTTCTGCCCTTCCTGTGGTCTTCCAGCGCAACCGCTGCGCCACAGAATGTCAGATTCACGCCATCCGACTTCATTTGGACTACTTTCAACAGGAACATGAACGTTACAACGTTTACCTCTCCTGATGGAAGCAAGGATGCGTTATTTCATATTCTGAACAGTGCTGAAGATAGCATCTACGTTGAGATATACGGAATAAACAATCCATACATCTTGGAATTGATTCACGAGATTCATGATGCAAAGCCAACATTAGACATGAAGTTTCTGTTAGGTTGGAATAGTCTCGGCTACTATAGTGAGAATGATTATGTTGCAAATAACCTGACAATCCTTGGTTATCCTGTGAAATGGACCAGCGATCCAGATTTCACTTTTGCTCACCAAAAGTTTGTTATTATTGACAATAAGACTACCATTGTCCATTCGGGCAATTGGGCTAAGACATCCTTCCCCGAGGATGGCAAGAAGGCTAACCGAGAGTGGAGCATTGCCATGACTGATGTAGAGGTCACTGCATACTATCGTTCTGTTTTTGATTATGACTGGGGTAGAGGTATTGATTACGATGCAGGTACTCACGGCACCGGTGAGGCGCTGACTTACACTGGGTCTACAAGCACGAATCCAAACCCATTTGCATCAGCAGGCGCATTTAGTGGCCAGATGAACGTAACTCCAATCCTCAGTCCCGAAACAAGCCTTCAGGGTATTCTGTACTGTATTAACAATGCACAAGCAACCCTTGACATTCAGATACCATACTTCACTAATGTTGGGGATGGGGGAGAAGTTGATGAGATCATCGACGCAATTCTTGCAGCAAAGGCTCGAGGAGTGACTGTACGAGTGATCACTGAGGAAGGTTACGACTACGAAGAGATTGCAGAAATCCTTCACGAACACGACATTCCTATAGTCTGGCAAGACACTCGATGGTTTACTGCCAACCACAACAAGGGTATCATTGTCGATGGCAGGATGGTTCTCATAAGTAGCATTAACTACAGCGAGAATAGTATCATTCGAAATCGTGAGTCGGGCGTTATCATTGAGAATCAAGCTGTGGCCCAGTGGTATCAGGAGGTCTTTGATTTCGACTGGGGCATTGGCGATACTGACGTGATGGATGATGTCAATGTCTACTGGACTCCCAACATTCCAACAAGCAGTTCCACAATCAACGTGACCGTCTATGCTCTCGGTCTATATCCGAATGTTGACGAAGTGCAACTGGATGTAAAGATAGGTGCCGGTGCTTGGTCTAACAACACAATCACTGGTAATGTCTATGACTCTGCTGAGAGAGATGAGGAGAACTACTTCTACGACATCAGTCCTCAGGCGGATGGCACAAACATCACAGTGGTTGGTCGAATCCGAGTGGGTACAACATGGCACATCGGAGTTCCAATGGTCATTCGAGTACGAAACTCGATTGGATCTGCCATCACAACATCTACTACCACCACTCCACCCCCGACCACAGACCCCGCGGCTGAGTTTATGGCCACATATGGTGTTTACATCATAATTGGAGCAATTGCTGCATTGTGCGGTGGTGGCGGATACGTGGCCCAACGCAAGGGCTACATTGGCGGCGGTTCGAGAAGGCGCAGTTCTGGTAGAACCAGACGGCCAAGTTAGAAACGTTAGGCAATTCTAGAATCAGATATGACCAGGGCAGTCATCGCTTGGTGACTGTCCCTGTCATTACCCGTTTCTTGCATCTTGTGAGTGAACCTCAACTGGAAGAAACCTCTGTTTTCTACCCGTCCCCCGCCCAGTGTCACCTTGCAGACTCTGAGATTTAAAATGGTCCTAAAAGCCAAGTTTTCCTTGTTTCGTTGATGACCAAGAGAGTGGCCACGAGGCTAATTGATATGAACATGATATCTTTTCCATCTAGTGGCCATGACATGAAGAATGCTATGTACACAACGAGCATTGCAGAGAATAAGGTGGCTAAGAAAAGGAAACGGGGAAGTAATCGACGACCAAGTTTTACGAAGAGCGACATGGATCCAACCCAGACAGTCCTGTTTACTGAATATTCTCCGTGCGGGTCCTTTACAACAAGGTCGTTATCAACAAGTTTCGTTAGATGATGCAGTGCAAGGCTGGGACTTGAGAAACCTAGAGTACGAGATACTTCTCGAACTCCCATGGCACCTTTTGTAAGAAGTAATGCATATACACTCATGGTCTTCCCTTTGAGAAGCTCCTTGACCGCTTCGCGAAAGTCACCATCACTCAATGAGTATACCTCTCTAACCTACTTTCTTAATCCTGCAAAGAAAAGATGGGCCCGGGGATGTGTCCATGAATTAGGTCCCCGGGTATGAAACTGCACCTGTAATTGTGTTAAACATGTTGGTCATTGGAATTGCTAGATATCCACTTTCAATGAGCCAATCACCGTCATCCCAAGAATAGGAAGAGGTGTTAGGCCAACCATTCTCTTGGAAGCCACCAGTCCATGTTCCATTGCTAAGAAAGACGTTACCGTCGTCACAGAATCCGATTATGAAGAAGGTCAGGTCATCAAAATAGACCTCCACTAATAGGGTCGGCATAGAAGAGGGAAAACTCGTTGGTGGATTCGATGCATCAGCCATCATTGCCAAGCCATCATCCACCAAAGAACCACTCATTGATTCCCACTGTGTTTGAGTAATATCACCTGTTCCTATTATACTATCATACCATGGAGCGAAAAGAACTTCTATATGGTAACCAGATTCATCGTGAAGCATCTTTACACCATCAACAAACGCACTGGGTTCTGTTTGCTGATAATGCGTCGATAGATCTCCATTTACGAAAGTTGAGTTGTACACCCAGAAGAATTCTACGTTGTCCCGCATGCTGTTAAGATAGCGAGCTGCCAGAGCTCCATATCCAGTTCCAGGCGGTCCCGTTGTCGTTGTGGGAGTTGTAGTTGGTGTGGTTGTTGGAACTCCTCCAGGTCCAAGGAAGGCAACCACAAGAACACCAGATGTCACAACTAACGCAGCTATTATGGACACTAGAAAGGTCTTGCTAGTCCCAGATTCGTATTGTTTCAAACTAATCACGTTCCTGTGAATACCATGAATCAAATGATAAGACTCTATTTTTGAAACACCTTTGTACAAGATATTGAACACCATTTGAACCTAGAATTCGTCAATTCGTGTCTGTTGAATGGATTTATGCGATAGCATTCGCTCCATTTTAGAGCGCTGATTGGGCTTAATCGTACTAATTAAATCCATCATCTGAAACGCATTCAGCACTGAATTTGCAAAGAAGTGATTATTGAAGTAAGCGAGAGCAGTAGAGCGTTTCTGCTAACCACTTTGAGAAGCAACTCCCAATCATGAGGTCATGTTCAGGGAGGATATTACGTATATTTCACATTGCAGAGCTTCAAATATCTAGGAAATTGTATGGATTGATACATTTAGGAACTCTCAGCATCCTCAGCGAATCTGACGCAGTAATCCGCTTCCTGATTCTCGCCCCGCTTTCTGTGAAGTTGTGCCGCGATTCTGTAAGACCTTGCTACTTCAGTCCATTTCTCTTGGGCATCGAGACAGAGTGCTAGTGATTTCCACGTTTCAGGGTCCTCGGAATCGTGCTTCAATGCCTCATGATACGCCTCGATTGCTTCAGGGATTCTCAGGAGGCTTTCCAGTGCTCTCGCCTTCTTGGCCCATAGTGATGCATCTGTGGGGACTGCCTTGAGTCCTGCCGCGACAATGACCAGCGCCTCTTCAAATGCTCCCATGGTCAAGTACGCCTCAACTTTGTTGGAGTATCCTCTGGGATCCGTGGGCGCTGCGGTGATTGCCCTGTCAAAAATCTCGATGGCTTCAGTCTGTTCTCCAATATGGATATACGTCAGACCGATTTCATTCATTGCTTCAACTGATTCAGGATTGAGCTCAAGCGCCTTCTTGTAAGCTTCGATGGCTTTCTTATTCTGGCCACTCCTTCGCAATAGTCGCGCTTCGGACATCAACTGTTCGTAGGTCTGACCATCTTCTGCCATGCAAACGAAGGGACTCGCAGTGCTATTAACCATTATTCTGTTGAATATCGAGGGAATCTGAACATTCCTCACCAATTTCTGATCCATCACTTTTCAGAAGGTGCGCATACTTGTTACAATACGAATAAATGTTGGAACTGAATATACTTTGCTTGCTCTGGATTCCAAGTTATTGATTATTCCAAGAGGTTGAGCTGATGCCAACGGACAAAGCAGGAACTCCCCCGCACGATATGCTAGATTCTGATGCTGCAACCGATGACGACCTCAGACCTATGATTCCTTGGAGATTCATGATAGTTCTGCAAGTCATCGGTGTTGTCGCAATCGTATTCGCTGTATACTTCAGCTACATTGGAGCTTTCCCCTTTAGCCATCCTCTTGGACTCTATCGTTTCCTCCCTGGGGATATCCTCATCGACTTCATCTGGATCTATGTCATTTCAGCAATCGTTGGTGCATTGATCTACTATGCCGGTCCAAATCTTTCACTTCTCTTATGGAAGGGACACCGCGTCTTCACGGGCGGAGGTTATGACTATCACCTACAGACTCTCAGCCCAAGGGAGAGTCACGTAGGCTATAGAGGTCGCCTTTTCGTTCCTGCATTCGTTTGTCTGGGACTTTCATCGGCGCTGTCAAGCATTTCTAGTGTTCGCAACCTCTTATTCGTTACCGAGAATTTTGAAGATTTCCCCTCATTGAATCAAGCAATTATGACCAGCATGCCTATCTTCTTCATACTGCTCTTGCTTGCTAGCTTCATCACAATCTTCTTTGCTCCTGTATGGCTCCTCGAAGATACCGGGATTATCTGCGAACGGGACACCACAGGTGGACGCTTCACGGCGGATGTAGAAGGAGTTGGCAATTGGTATCTAGCACTGTTGAAAGGTTTTGCAGGAATATCAACTCTCGTGGCATACCTCTTCATCTCTCTCGAGACCCTTGAATGGTATCAACTGCTGCCGGGCAACATTGACTATCCCCTCTTGTTCTATCTTCTCCCGGTGATTGTTATCTTCATGGCACCGTTAATAGCAGTCGCTCCAATTTCACTTGTGTATGTACTGTACGAGCTATCCTTGAGAAAGAACGTTAGAGAGCTGGAGAGAAGAATGAAGAGTAAGGGGCTCAAGCGGGTTGTTGCTGAATTGCCAAGACCTTCTGAACCAGATGAATCGGAATAGTAATCCTACCATTCTCTTCAGCAACATGATTGTATGATGTCGTCATGCTTTCTTCAGCAAGTTGGACAACAAGTGTTTTAACTGCGCCAACTCAGGCGTAGACACACATCCGGGAGAGATTCCGTTGAACCACGAAAAGGATACCTACGAGGACGAGGAAATAGAGGACGACGAGGTCGTCGATGATACCTTTCCTGATGAAGAAGCAGATGTAGTCGAAGAGCGCGAGGAGGAGCGTTCTTATGATCCTGACGAACCCTACAGAGACCGCTGGGTTGAATTCCTTGATGATCCATGGCCTCGAATCGTCGGAATCCTAACGATTATTGGATTTGCGATTGTACTTCTGACACCTCCGGCCCTCTGGGCAATCTGGCTCTACCAGATAGTCGGCAACTACGTTCTGATCATTATGGCCGCCGTTGGAAGTTGGTTCTCAATCACAATTTGGAAAGCGCCTAACACATCACGTCTTCGATGGGGTGGTGTAACGAATCTTGTGGTGATTCTACTGTGCGCGGTAACTGGTACTGTTGATTCAATTGTCTTGATGATTACCGGTTATGGTCTTCTTCCAGCAGTGGAATCGCCACTCCTGATGGTGTGCGCTACCATCGTAATATTCTGTCTGTACGCCCTATGGATTATCCAGAGATCCATGCAGGGAGCGACCGCAGAGAACCCAACACCTTAGTGGTGATTCCTTGGAAGAGAAGGGTCCCTCACTAGACGCTCTAATGAGTGTCATAAGGGAGTTTGTCAGAGAACGCGATTGGGAACAGTACCAACGACCAAGCGCACTAGCGCTGTCTACTGCAATCGAAGTTGGCGAACTCCTAGAGTTGTTTCAGTGGCGCAATGACAATGAGATTGACCAGCTTCTTGGCACAGATGAATATCGTGAAGCTCTATCTGATGAGATTGCGGATGTTATCGTGTATATTCTGCGCCTTGCTGATGTTACCGGTATAGATCCAGCTGAGGCTGTATTAGCCAAGATGAAACGGAACGCCTCGCGATACCCCGTTGATGAATGGCGGGGAAAGATTCCTGAGAAGTTCAAGTAGGCTCTGTCAATCTTTTGTATATGTCAGGACGTCTGTCCCGCAGTACATCATTCTGTTGCGTGATCATTTTGTTATCAGCCAGAGTCAGGTCAACATCACAGCAAGCAAGACTGCTTCCTTCTGTTGGCATCCTGAGCAGCACATCCCCCTTGGGGCTCGTCACCTGTGACATTCCTGAGAAACCGAGTCCTCTCTCCTCGCCAACCCTATTGGCTGTAGCAGTGAACACTCGGTTCTCTATGGATCTTGTTATCATTGCATTCTGCGCGAAGGGAAGCACGAGATTCGCAGGATGGAGTATGATCTGAGCACCTTTGACTGCAAGGATTCTCGACATCTCTGGGAACACCCAGTCGAAGCATACCATTACTCCATACCGATGGCCATGGAATTCCACTACAGGCGGCTCCTTCGAACCCGCAACGAACCACTCCTTTTCTTTACCAAACAGGTGCACTTTCCTATAGGTCACCATGAGTCTGCCATCGCCGAAGATAACTCCTGAGTTGTAAAGCCCGTCAGCACTATTCTCACAAATGCCCGCAACGGCCAGACGACCGCTGTTCGTCCAATCGGCAAGTGTTCTGCAGAAGGTACCGTGAGGCACGTCTTCTGCCAAACTTCTTGCTTCGTCTAATGAATCAAAAGCGTAACCAGAGTTTGCCAATTCTGGGATAACAAGGACATCTACGTTGCTTTCGGAAGCCATCTTCAGCATCCTTTCAAGTTCGTCATGATTATGCTCAAAGTCACCAATCTTTGGCATCATTTGAGCAAGACCCACATTGACCATCAAGAAACACCAACCTATCGTTTCCGCTGCCCCGTAATCATTTCTTTGGTTTGTCTAACGTCAGCGTAAGACATTAATCCGTGTTGCAGGATATGGAGTAGTGAGGTGACTTTGTTGTCTTTCGAGCCTGACGATTGGGATGACGACGAAGAAGACTGGGACGATGATGATTGGGAAGACGATGACGACTATTGATTTCCTCATCACTATTTTCCTAAAACCTTGTGAAAGGGACAATAGCACTTGAATTCTGTTGGCCCTAGAATAGCTGAAATAGTTGACATAGTATCCAAAGTATGGTTGTCCCTTCATGTTAATCCAAACCGGTAGGAAATGAAATGACTAGCCGTAATCTCAAGAGAAGACTGAAGCTGTTGACCTGTATCGGAATTGTATCCCTGATGAGTCTAGTCCCAGCTTCAGTCTCATCTCACAGTCAGGGTCTACATTGGGGGTTTCAAGAGGGCGATGTGTTCTATTTCAATTACTCCTGGGAGACTTCTTTGAGGAGTAATGAGTATTCCTATTCTGCCACAGCACTCGAACAGCCTGAAATCACTGACCCGTTGGTTGCGGGAGTCAATTGGTTTCCACGCTCCAAGTTCCAACTGTCAAGAAATGTGACCTTTGGACCTGGTGCAGTACCAATAGGTAATTGGTCCTTGCTCTCCGCGATTGCAAGAGGGGGAGGAAATGATGTATTCGAAACGGATACGACATGGGGATTTGGGACAGTCGGTGCAGATTATGGTGATTACAAAGAAACACAGCTTCGGATATTCTCAAAGAATGATGGTGTTCAGGTCAACAGCACCTATGTGGTGACATATGATAATGGGTATCAGGAGAAAGCCATTACGCTAAGGGTTGATCCTCTTCTCGCTCCCCTTCTTTTTACAGCAGTTGGAATATCTGTCATTGTTTTGATAGTAATCTGGAAGAAAAACTACATCAGACGTTGAAATAGAGGTCCGTATCGAAAACAGTACTGGAACAGTGGTGGGTGGGACGTCATTTGAACACGTGACTACCGCACGTTTGAAGAATGATGAAAATCAACGTCTTATCCCACCCTGCTGAGTTCGGACTCAATTGGAGTCTGGATGGTGATGACACCGGGCAGGGGAAGGGCGGAACACAGAGGTTTCTTACAGTTGAGATTCACTCTCAAGATGCAAGAAACGGGTTATCTAAAACAACCCGCCTTTCATCGCGGTCTGACAATCACAGCTTGCGTCTTCGGGAATGCCGTCAATCATTTCGAAGGTCAGCTTTCTCACACGCTCAATGTTTTTGGACATGGTTTCAAGAACCATCTCGTGAGTCACTGCTTCCTCTCCGTGCACATCGTAGTCTGTGGGCATCGATATATTCACGAAGCAGATACCGGCCTCTCTTGCAAGTGCCGCCTCGGGGTACGCAGTCATTCCGATCAGATCAAATCCTTGATTATGATAGAACATTGATTCAGCCCTAGTGGAGAACCTGGGGCCGTTTATGCAGACATAGGTGCCTTTCCCATGAACCTTGTAGTCCAATTTTGCAGCAGTGTTCATTGCCACCTGTCTAAGCTCGGGACAGAAGGGTTCTGCGAAGGGCAAGTGTCCAATTGGTCCTCCTTCAAAGAATGTATCCTTTCTCCGACCGAATGTTCTGTCGAATAACTGGTCCGCAAAGACAAACTCGCCGAGTTTGATTTTGTCTGGCTGCAAACAACCGCAGGCTGCTGGGCTGATTATTCGCTTCACTCCAAGAGACCTCATTCCCCAGATGTTTGCTCTGTAATCAATCATGTGTGGCGGAATCGTGTGTCCCCGAGCATGCCTAGCGAGGAACGCAAAAGTCCGGCCTCTCACATTTCCTAAAATGAAGTGGTCTGATGGAGCACCAAAGGGTGTGAAGACCTTTACCTCCGCGGGATCATCAATCACGTCGGAGTTGTAGTTTCCGCTTCCTCCAAACATGCCAATCTCTATTGGAAGAAGACTCTCAATGTATTCTTGCTGGGCTCTATCCAGCGCGACAAATTCAAGCTTGGCCTCAAACGCCATCTCTGCTCCACTCCAAAGCGTTACGTTGGCAGCTCGACACGGTCCCATTTATACATGATGTGTGGTCGCCATTGTGCTCCACGTTGCGTTCATCATACTTCTGTATGCGAATGAATAGTCCTACTCATCAAGACGCCACATTTTGTCGAGGGGATAAACGATATGCCCAAGAAAGCCCATGTGTGCTTTGATCTTGGACAACTTCTCGTCGGAAAGGACGATGTTGTTGTACTCTCGCAGGTGTTTCTTGAGCTCGGCGGTACTCATCTCAGAAATCTTCTCGCCCTCATAGATCTTCATGATGAGAGATGTCAGGTCCTCAAAGAAGTTCCAGGGCCAAATCTCCCAAGCCCATGTGATCTCGACACCGAAGTAGTCGGGGACGAACTTGGAGCCCGCAATATGCATTAGTGTTGCTGACCTGACATCAGCCGGTTTGCCCACTTCAATGATGTGTTCGACTGCTGTTGTCAGGCTCTCTCCTGTGTCAGTAATGTCGTCAACAAGTAGTACTCTCTTGCCTTCGACATCGCCAACGAGCGGGACCGATAGCTTGGCCTTTCCGTCCTTGGTTGCTGTTACGCCCCAGTGATCTACCTTCACGCTAAAGAGAGACCTAATGCCAAGTAGGTCACATTGAATTCGAGCGTGAACCCATCCCCCCCGGGCAATACCTACGACTACGTCCGGTCGCCAACCTGACTGCTTGATTTTCAAGGCAGTCTGATAGGCGTAGTTGTTGATGTCATCGAAATCTAATACATAACACAGAGGTCCCTTAAGGTCCATAGCAGGTCACCGACGGGGTCATCCCCAGAATCTGGCAAATAAATCTATGCCACAGATAATACGTCTACTCAACACTCAGTTCGAGGGAGTCTAACTGCCCTGGTGTGAATTTTACCCGAATTGAAATTCGACTGCCTTTGGACACCTTATGCGATTCGTTCAACGGTATGAATAGCGGTTTCCATCCATCCTCCATCTCAAGTCGGATGTCATTGTAGAGTTGAGCAGAGAAGAAACCAAGGACTCCATGGAGTGTACCACTGTCAATCACTTTGAAATCAATTACAGTATCGACAGTAAGAGGCGCCGTAGGGCTTGTGAAATCAAAGGTGCATAGTCTGTTCATACCTGCCAGGTCGTCGTAGTCCAGTGGACCAATGGTCTGGGGTAGTCTTTCAAATTCCAGACCCTCGACAATGAACCTACTCCAGGCAGTTTCGGACTCCACAGGCACAATGTAGACATCCGCATTCTGAGGTAGAATCACGCCGTCCTCGGCCAAGATCCTTGAAGCCGCATGTTGACATGCTGGCACCTGTTGCTCAATTAGCATCATAGATGATAGCATTTCGCAGATCACCACATTGGCTGGCTGGCTAGGGTTGAAGTCTGCGTAATGTGACTGCCGAAACTCGATAATCCCATCAAGATTGTTATGAAACGCTGCATTCCTTGCATACTCTATTGATTCACCATTGATGTCAATGGCTGTGACTCTCTGCGCTCCGGCCTTGGCAGCCAGCATGGCCAACACACCTGTTCCGGTTCCTATATCAACAACACATGACTCAGGCGTTACAACCTCTTTAAGTGCCTCACTGAATTTTCGAATTCTTTCTTTGTGATTGAGAAGACTAGCTGAATGAAGC
>JAUVHR010000126.1 GCA_030593165.1 Candidatus Thorarchaeota archaeon | reverse complement strand
CGTTGGTAACCGCCGCAATTCACTACCCTTTTTATTGGTACGTTAGGGGCCCTTTTTTTGTTGTGTAGTTACCGAGTGGAACTTTCCGCAATTTCTGTATCCGGTTCCCCAAGCGTACAACTTAATAATGAAAGAAATCGCGCTTCCTTTTGATGTCAAGATGACAGACCACGTTATTGCTCGAGAGTTTGACGCTAGCGGACTACGATGTCCAATGCCAGTGCTCAAGACGAAGAAAGAGATCAAAGAAGTCGCGATTGGAGAGATCCTGAAAGTCATAGTCACGGACATTGGCACCAAGAAGGACTTCCCTGTCTGGGCGAAACGAACTGGAAACGAGATTGTAGAGCTGGTCGAGGAAGATGACAAGCTCATCTGGTATATCAAACGCGTCAAGTAGATCTCATAGACTAACATAGGCTAGGTTCATTTGTCTAGGTGGAAGAAGTGCGCCCTTCGCAATTTTCATTGTTCCTGTTTTACATATCCTGATGTCTTTTGGGAAGTGACATGAGGAATTTCAATTCATTTACGGACCATTATTATACCACGTGAAGTTTAATATAGCGCAACAATACTAGCGCTTTGAGGTGTTCTCACTGACAGTGATGGATCATATTGCAGATTTGCTGAAACAGCTAGATATGAAGTTCCAGCGTGAGGAGAAACTAATCGAGATGAGGTGGAAGACTGATCACTTTGATGACCTAAGGATCAGGATATTCCCGAACGAGAGCGAGTCTTGGCTCTACATAATAGCGCCATTCCAAAGCTTCTTTGATGTCGATGAATCCAAGCGAGCACAGTTTTGCTACGACCTGCTTAAAGCAAGTTGGCAAGCAAACGGTGTGAAGTTTGCTATCGAGGATAAGGATCGGCTTGTTGTCATAGCCGAAACTAACGACACTGACATCACATCGGACGAGCTCCGAGTACTCGTTGGTCACGTTGTTCACGCATGCGACGTTCTCTTTGACATATATCCTTCATAGGCTACGTGATTTGAGAGATACGCATACTAGCTTCACAAAGTGTATCAGGAGACCCGGCGTTCCTGTAATGCTGGGTTACTCTATTCTTTTTTGATTTGCGACATCTTGATAAGAAGGACAGCTAGGAGTATGGCTGTGCGAGCAATGACGGAGACCACTGATGCGCTCATCATCCCGCCTGAGAAGAGAGAGAGGTTGATTCTTCTCATTCATCCCAAACGTGCATCATTCCTCTTCAACTACGTTTTAGGCGTTTTCCTTTTTGCCATCGGTCTCATCTTCTTTGTGGCAAGTGCCGCGCAGGTGGTTGTCTACAGTGAGCTATCATATTGGATTGGTATAACTGCTCTAACAATCGCAGTATTTCTTGTTGGCTCAAGTGAAACAAAACGAAGATACACAGTTTACATTTTGACAACTTGGAATATTAGGGTGAAGAGTGGATACAGACACAGAACGACCGAGAGAGTCTTCTATGATGACATTATTCGTGTTGAAACTGTGAGCGACCGCTACGAACGCATGATTGGCATGGGTGATGTAGAGATCTTCACAGGAGAGAGTGGAGAAGAACCTAGTTTGGTCTTGAAAGAGATCTTCAACCCCGACGGTATGCGTGAGCTCATTCGAAGGCTCATAGCGACCACACCAGACACGCCGGACTGGGCGCATATTGACAAGACGAAGCCCATTGTGTATTGATAGTGATGAGCAAGTCATACGTGTGTGATACTAGCCCTAATCAGAATGCTTCTTGATTCAGTCTTCAGTGGTTTTATGACCGGTTCAGATGATACCTCAGGTCGCCTTACAATTCGATTGGCTGGCCTCCTTCAGGAAGTACGCGATGCTTGGGTCAATCGTCTTAACCAGTACTTCTCACAACTAGAGTCACTCGTGGATGGACAATGGTTGAGCTCAGAGGATTTGACTGGCGTAATACGTGAGTCAAAGATGGCATCAAGAGAGGCACTAGATGGATTAGGTGAAGACCTTGGTGCTGAACTACTTCACCTCTCAAACGTACTCTCGACTCGTTTCCAAGCTGAGCGAAGAACCTTGGAAGAAGAAATCGCTGACCTTAGAAGAACTGTTACCCTTGCGTTGTCGGGGGATGAAAACGAGGTTCGACGAGAGAATGATGCTCTTAGGACCGCAATTATGACCATGCCGGAGTTCACAGTTTTGGCGGTTCTTCAGAAACATAAACGCGCCTCCTATGATGTTCTATCAGAAGAACTAATGCTCAAGAAGAGCAAAGTGCGGAAGTATGCCAAAGGACTCGTAGAGAAGGGATATGCCAGTATTGACAAGAAGTCTAGGCCACATTCTGTCGTCTATCTCTCTGCTCCGTGGAAACGATTAGGACAAGATTTGAGAACAGGAGAGGTTTCATCCTCGTTCTCCACACAATCCCAATTGAGTTCGCATTAGTCCGGTCATGGAAAACGTTGAATCTACATCGACGGTTGTGCATTGCCCGCACACTTTTACATATTAAGCAAAATCACAAATACGCATAGGTTGAAAGACACACAACCGAGAATTCTCTAGAAGAGGTACTAACAGTGCAGTCAGAGAAAGCTTTGATTCTAGGACTCGTTGTTGTAATGCTATCTGTCGGTCTGCTCATTGGAGCAGTCTTCTTGACATACACGCCACCTACCCCAAGTGGGGAAAATGGCGGAACACCAACAACACCGAATGCGATAGAAAAGGATACTGATCTTATCGATCTCGCGCTTGAGGTTCCAAATTGGAATGTCTTGATGTCTGATGATTCGCTTCTATCCTTGTCATCCCTAGAAGGGAAGTTCGTCATTGTTGACCTCATGGCAACTTGGTGCTCTTCTTGTGATTTTCAGAATAGTAACCTAGAAACAATCTACGGTGATTTTGACGGAGACTCGTTAGAGATAATCTCCCTCAGCGTTGATGTCAGCGAAACGGCCAGCATGCTGGCCAACTACATGAACACGAAAGGATTACCATGGCCTCACGGCCTTGACACCAATAGCGTCTTTACAAACTACTTCAGCGTTTCATCTATTCCTACGATAGTAATTATCGACGATGCAGGTTACTTCAGGATGGTACATACAGGCGTTTGGGAAACAGATAGTCTAACTGCAACCCTTGCCTTGATGATGCCTTAAGGTTGTGATTTCGATGCAGGGGTTAATCACAGCGCTTCTGGAAATTGGATTTGCCTTCGGGGCAGGGTTGTACGTGGCGCTGTCGCCCTGTCTCTTCCCCCTGTTACCACTTTTTCTTCTTCGTACTCTACATACTGAAACAAGTCGACGACGCAGCGTTCTTGTGACAATGACCCTTGTTCTAGGGATTCTCACCTCGTTAGCACTCTTCACGCTTGTATTGCAGGCTTTAATTGGTCCCTTTCTCATTACGCATACTCGTCAGATACAGGCGGTACTCGGGGGAATTCTAGTGGTACTTGGCATTCTGACAATGTCTGAGAAACTGAGAAATAAAATGGGCTTGGGTTCATTAGTCCTGAAGAGTCAACCCGACGCCCCAACTGGATTCGTTAGCGTCTATGTTATTGGGTTGAGCTATTCCCTCCTAGCAGCGCCATGCACGGGTACAACGACTGCAGCGATTGTTGCGATATTGGCCGCTGAAACGAACATTATACTGGTCTGGCTTCTTTTTGGACTCATCTCATTTGGGGTTTCACTGCCGTATCTCGCTATCGCCTTAGCGAGTGGTGAGGCCCGTACTCGATTAACAATGAGTATGACCAATTCAGTCAGGAAAATCGAGATATTCGTTGGCGCCTTGATTGTCATCATAGGAATACTTCTGATCTTGCCTCTCTACGGATTCGTCGTGTTCTTCTGAACTCAACGGAATAGATTCTCACCATCAGGACGTACTATGTCTCTTGCTGTTCCTGCCTTATCCTCAGTCAGCACTCCTGAGATTAGAACTGCTGGCACAGCTTCATCCGCTTGACCCATGAATAATTCAGCGGCAGCCGCCAACTCGTCTGCGATACACACGAGAGAAGACTTCAGAGTTCGTCCGTATAGGTCCGTCTTGCCCGCGTTTCTCGTGAATGGATCCATCCCTGCGACCCCTATCGCAATGTTCACTGCACCTCTTCTCCACGGTCTGCCTTGGGTATCGCACACAATCACCGACAGTCGGATTTGTAGTCTCTCCAATAGCTGTTCATGTATCTCTCTCGCAGAACGATCTGGGTCTTCCGGCAGTGCAACCAGACACCCCTCTGGTGCATTACTGGAATCAACGCCGGAGTAATCAGTTACAATCCCCTGCATTGTTCGTGTTATGAGAACTGGGCTATCTCGGATGACCTCCTCGCTTAGTCGAAGCGCTAACTCAACCTTCTCAGGACCTATGCCAGTTGATTGGCTGATCTCCAATGCACGCAGGGACGGTACTATTTCAGAAATCCTGTAAATTCTGCCTTCGGCTTTCGAAACAACCTTGTGTGAAACAACAAGAACATCAGATTCTGAGATGTTCATATTCTGTGCTTCAATGGCGTCAGCAATCAAATCGCCGACGATATCACCCTCCTGCAAATTTCGGATACCATGAATGGGCCAAATCTCAATACGAGGTGCGGTCAAGAATGCATCATCTCAGTGGGTCCCTGTGGACTCCTGCTCTGTGTCATCCGATTCGAGTCCTTGCGATGATTCAATATGGTGGTATTCCTCCAGCCCCGCTTGCATCTTCAGCGTGGTAGGTATCATGGAATACAGCACACATCCGCCGAGAATATTGATGATTGCTTGAGCGGCATTCCAGGGGACCAAGAGGAGCGATATTGCCATTACCGCTTCAAATGTTGGATAGTAGATTGGGTAGAAGATTGGAAGCAGAAACAGATTCGCGATGAACATTCCAACTGCACGTGATGTGGTGCCTAGGAGAACATAGAGAATGATTCTCTTCTTGTCACTGAGATTGAACTTCCTCGCTAGCAACCAGGCCAGAACGAGACCAAAGATTGTGCAGACCTCTGCCGTGAACTTGAACGTAGCACCAATCGGATTGCGATATCCTATTGCGACCCCCATCACGGCGGTTGCAACAAGTGAGAACACAGTCCCTAACGCAAGAAATACAATGACGATAGGAATACCAGTCCAATCGATTGTGAAAGGTACTCCCCCTGGATAAAACGGCAGGTCGGTTATGCCTTGAATTGGAAATACCTCAAGTGCAATCACCATAGCAGAGAAGATTCCTAGTAATGCAATACTTCGCGAATCCCTTCGAGCAGCAAAAACCACATCAATCCACCCTAACGTGAATGCGCACGTTGACTCGCGAATGAGTCAATGCGAGATAAAAGGTCTTCGAGAACAGTAGATTATTATCCTTCTTCGGGATTATCCCGAGGAGATGAACACACGAAGGCTTCTCTGGTGGCTGCTAGCAGGTACTAGAGGCGGCTCCAACCGTGCTAGAATCCTAATGGCCCTTCGTGAGCTACCATCTAATGCAAACCAGCTTTCTGAACTTCTTGAGCTTGATTACAAGACAATACGACATCATTTGGGTGTGTTAGTCGAACATGAGATTGTTGTCAAACAAGGCAGTGGCTACGGAACAGTCTACTTTTTGTCCACACTGATGGATGAGAATTTCGAGAACTTCAAAGAGATTTGGGTGCAAATTGGGAAAAGAAGGAAAAGGGAAGAACAAAGGAGAGCTGAATTATGAATCGAAGATATCTTGCTACTATTGCCGTCTTGGTCACAGTTGCCGCTATTGTAGGAGTTGTACTGTCTCGATTCTTCTTACCACCGCCAGGGTCCCTTCCACCACTCACCATTCATCCAAGCCCGGAATATGTCGTCTTCTGGACCACTGTAAAGACTATCACATCTTGTGTCAACCTAGCCCTGATTTCGCTGATGCTTCTGACCTATGCGAACATGTATCGTGAGCTCAAGTCAAGGTTCACTCTTGGTCTAATCGTTGTCATGATTGTTCTTCTTATGTATGCACTGACTTCCAGTCCACTAATCCATAATCTCTTCGGATACTACGCTTACGGACTGGGACCATTTGTGACGATTCCGGATTTGTTCACAACAATCGCCCTGGTTGTTCTAATTGTTCTAAGCGAAGAATGATTACACAATCCTAAGGAGCAAACTCGGGTCAGATTTGGGTGTAATCTTGGCCAAAGGTGATATTGTCTTCATTGAGGAATTTTGTGGCGAAGAATATTGAGCAAGGCGAATACAATTCTTAATCCCACGAATATCAAAGCGTCCCTGATCTTGGCCGCTTCGTTCTTTGTGATTGTTATGCTCTCATCCCTCAGTTTACTCGGTATTAGACAGGGTGAGAGACCGGGCATATATCCTCCCAGCGGAAGCACACCATATCCCGTCCAAACCTCAATGTTCGGCCTATGGCCGCTCTGGGGCACGCTAGTCCCTCCAACACTTGGAATGGTTCTGGTTGCCATTAGCTTATTCGGTCTGTCAGCTCTAGCTTTCTATTGGCTGTATTCGAAAGGCACGACAACTCGTAGTTTCATCTTCTTAACTCTACTCGGGTTGGCATTAATCGTCCTTTCAAATGGAATTGATGGATGGGCTAACGGTATTGAGATGGCTATCTCTGGTACCAGCGAGATCTTCCATGATGCTGTGAACATTCTCAATCCAATCGATTTCATTAGCAATTATGATATTTTGCAGCCTACTCTTACGGTTCATGCTCAAACACAACCCCCGGGTGCTGTACTGTCAATCTATCTGCTTTACATACTGTTCGGTAACCCTGGCATTATAGCAATCGCGGTTTCTACTATCTCCGGGTTGGTATCCGCTTACTTCATTCGTGGTCTATTCAGAAAGTGGTTCGATGATGACTCAGCCAATTACACGGCTTTTCTATTCCTTCTGTTGCCAGCAGTGCAAATCTATTTTCTTGCCAACGTGTATGCCATTGTTGCGATGTTGGCATTCGCATCGATATATTACTACCTGCATGACAATCAGAAACTCAGCTACCTAATGACTACGGTCATTATCTTCCTTGGTACATTCGTGAGTTTCTTGTTTGTCTGGGTGCTTCTATTCCTCTTCATCTATGAGATTCTAAGTTGGTACTTCGAAACTTCCGGTCATAGCTTGGCTGAGAACTCGAAACTGTTTGTGAAACACATCATGAAGATAGTAGTCATAGGAGCTATGGTTGGAGTCATCTACGGTCTGCTCTTCGTGACTCTGAACTTCAACTACATCAGCGCATTTCTCTACGCCAACTCTCTTGAGAATCCCACCGGATTCATGTTGTTTGCTGACCCGATTCAGTACCTGTCTACAAGAATTCAAGATGTGCTTGACATTCTGTTCTTCTTTGGTCCTGTGCTGAGTGTTCTTTGTTATCAGGGATTGAAGCAATTGCGATCATTGGCATCTTCCGATGAGGATGCTTGTCAGATGTTCATAATCGTCATCTCCGCCCTTCTGGCACTTGGGCTGATGTTTCTCTCTGGCGCACCGAAGAAGGGCGAAACCGCAAGAATATGCATGTTCATCTTGCCGTTCCTTCTGATACCTGTGGCAAGTTATCTTTTCAAGAATGGTGCTTCCAGACGAGAGTTATTCATTGTACTAGTACTGGTCTTTGGACAAGCTATCCTCATGCAGCTATTCGGGAGTTGGGTCTGGTAACATGATTTGCAATTTCGGATTCGGGATAAGCTCGTGGTTTACAGAAGTAAACTGCATCACTTATCACTGAACTTGTGTGTAAGACAACTATGTCGGTTCCCGAAGTTGGTGAATCACTTGGAGTACAAGATATGCGTTCTTGGTGAATTGAGTGTCGGAAAGACCACGGCAATTCGTTATTTCGTTCGCAACGCAAAGTATAGTCATGTTCACGAAATAGAAATCCAATCAGATGTCTATCATAAGAGAGTTGACGTAGAGACTCCTAAGAAGATGATGGCGGACCTCCATATCTGGGACTATGCAGGGTCAGAGATGACTATGCCTTCAAATTTGTGGATGAAGTTTCTTCATGAAGTATCTGGTGTCATAATAATGTTCAGTTGTAATGACAGGAGCTCTTTCGATGATGTCCCAGTGTTGTTTAGAATTCTAGGAACTGCCTTGGATTACCAGCCGCCCATGATTCTCGTTGCCAACAAGATGGACCTCTCCAACGAAGTTCCAAAGGAGGAAGTTCTTGATTTTGCTGAGAAGTATGACATCCCATGCTTCTTCACCAATGCTTTGACTGGAGAAAATATCGAAGATGTATTTGTAGCAATCAGCAGTGAGTGCCATAGAGATTCTCCTTTTCGTTCTATGATTCCAGATAGATGGTAGTAAGCAGGCAACTAATTCACCTAGGTTCTTTCTTCGTTTCTGATATCTGCTATTGACTCAGTGGTCAGTTTCTGCGTCATCATGTTGTTGTCCTTGGTTATGACCTACACCTCTGTACTCTTGTATCCATCCAATTGAAATCCAATAGAACCATTAGGGAGGGGGTAATATCAAAAAGCCCGGGTCAGTCGAACAGAGTGATAGACTGCTCTGATTGATACATTAGGACACCCTTTAGCAAGGAGTTTGTTG
>JAUVHR010000353.1 GCA_030593165.1 Candidatus Thorarchaeota archaeon | reverse complement strand
GTCTCGAGCAGGAGATATGCGGTGGGAATATCCATACGGAATATCATTTCCAGCATTCTATGCGTTGATGGCGACTCGATACATGTCAGAATACGATATGCCACATGACGTATTGGCAAAGATTTCGGTGAAGTCTCATTACTATGGTGCCCAAAATCCAAAAGCTCACCTTCCAAAGGAAGTGAGCTTTGAGGAGGCGAACAATGCAGTTCCAATCTGCAGGCCACTCAATCTATACGACTGTAGCCTCATCACAGATGGTGCTGCAGCAGTGGTCATCGCAGCAGAGGAACGTGTAAAGGAGTTCACTGATCGACCGATGTGGATTAAGGGACTCGGTGCTGGTGCATCAGAGATGATGATTCAGGACCGTTCAAGCTTGACAAGTATTCCGGGTGCCAAACGAGCCGCCAAGGCCGCATTTGATATGGCTGGTCTCAAACCTGATGATATGAACATGGCACAGGTGCACGACTGTTTCAGCATTGCTGAGTTGGTGGCATACGAAGACATTGGATTCGCAGAGCCCGGAAAGGGCCGCGAGCTGATAGAAAACAAGGAAGTCTACATCGATGGAAGAATTCCAATTAATTGTGATGGAGGACTGAAGAGTAAAGGCCATCCTCTAGGCGCGACTGGAGTTTCTATGACTTATGAGGTCCTGACGCAAATGCGTGGTGAGGCTGAGAACCAGTCTCGTCAGATTAAGGATGTCCAGTATGGATTTGTACATAACGTGGGTCAGTCGGGCCAGTTCGTTAATTGTTTCATATTTGAGAGGGGATTCTAATGAGTGAAGAGAAAAAAGAACTCTATCTTGGTTACGCAACAGACAAGGCCATGACGCCGTTCTTCCAGGAGTTCCTTGAAGCTCTTGATGAGGGAAAACTCATGAAGAGCATATGCACAAGCTGTGGGACAGAATATCTTCCACCACGACTTCATTGTCAGAAATGCTTGAGTGAATGCAAACACGAGGAATTCACAGAGAGGGACGCCACGTTATACTCCTATGTGATTGTCGACTTCGCTCCGGAGAGCCTTGCATCAAAGGCTCCATATGTGGTGGCAATCGGCGAGTTCCCATCTGGACTCCGCCTGACTGCTCATATCACAAATCTGATGGCTCCGCCTGAGGTTGGAATGGCACTCAAGTTGGACTTCGAGAAGATAGATGACAAGAAGCTCACCTACAAGTGGCTCGTTTAGACTCTGGATTGAGGGCTAAGCGCCCTCCTTTCCTTCTTTTTCCACCATTATTGCTCCAAGCTGATCTTATCAGAAACCTCATTCATACCGACTACACGATTGAGCAATTCACGTGATAGAGATAAGTATAGCAAAACAAGCATCATGAACTCGTCTAGGAACCATGTCGAGTAACAGAGGTTTCCAGAACCTTGACCCATTTTGTCACCAAAGCAATTGCTCGAAGTGTTTCCGTGTAGATCATGGACGCTTCTAGTGAATCACTTTGCTCAATTCGTGCCAGTGCTTGATCGATTAGTTCCGTGACATCCAGAAGACGCCTTCTTCCCTCATTGCGTCTGTAATCACAAAAGACTACAATCTCACCCTCGCCCGATTCCCAGGCCTCGATGAAGTGTTCTTGCTCATGAAAAGCAGTCCCTAGTTCATAGGTACTCACGAGAGAGTTTCGCATAGCGATAAGAGAATCTCTCCATGCGTGGTTTCTAGTAGTCCCGCTCACGAAATTCACACTCTCTCTCTGGTTGTTTCGCCATTCAAACATGTAAATAAGTATTGGGGGACCCCTCAGATGAAGCGCTATCCGCCCAGATTCATCCTTCTCGATGCCACCTAAGGCTTATTACGCACCTTTCTGGGCCTTTCTCCAGCTTACATGGAGTGGGCAAACAATGTCAAAACAAGATGTGCTGTATGAAGTAGCAGATGGTGTAGCGACCATTATGATAAATCGACCTGACAAGCTTAATGCGCTGAATGTTGCTGTAGTGAAGACACTCAGAGAGTTCTTCAAGAACGCAGAAGACGACCCTGCTGTTAGGGTAGTTGTCCTTACGGGTGCTGGTGAGAAAGCGTTCGCAGCAGGTGCAGACATTACAGAGTTCAAGGATAAGGATTCCAAGACAGTCCGGCCTTTGGCGGAGAATGGACAGGACTTGTGTACATTCATGGAGTCAATGTCGAAACCTGTCATTGCGGCTGTAAATGGATTTGCTCTTGGAGGTGGATGTGAGATATGCATGGCCTGCGATATCCGCTATGCTTCCGCCAATGCTCTATTCGGTCAGCCTGAGATCAACTTAGGTATCATTCCTGGGTTCGGTGGTACTGCACGATTGCCTCGGCTAGTAGGTCTAGGTATGGCTAAGGAATTAACCTATAGTGGTAATCACATCAAGGCTGACGAAGCGTTGAGAATTGGTCTTGTTAACAAGGTATTCGAAAGCGTTGAAGACCTTAGAGCAGCTGCAATGAAGCTTGCAGGGAAGCTTGCCTTGAAGCCCGGAGTGGCAGTCAAGCTAGCAAAGCAGTCTCTCAACAAAGCGTGGACCATGTCAGTCGGGGACAATCTCAAGTTCGAAGTTGATGCCTTCTGTGAAACTTTCGACACAGAAGACAAAGACATTGGAGTTGACGCGTTCATCTCAAAAGGAAAACCCGAGTTCAAGCACGAATAGAATTAAGAGAGAGCCCTTTTGGGCCTCTCGTCTTACTTCTTCTAATTCGGTATATCTTGTGTCTTGACCCGCACAACGCTTGCAATGGTAAGTTAGTTTATTTATCTCAAGAGCATACTCACTAACAGAGGGAGTGATATGTACATCTCGGGATGGATTATTGGACAACTTGCCCTAATACCATTTATTTTCCTAGTGGGGTATTTCTATATTCGATTGACTTTCACGGATCAATTCTCTAATTTTATTGGGTGTTGTGTGATGTTCTCTCTGTGGGTCATTGCATTCATGACTATTCTAATGATACCGTATGAAACATGCACAGGAGAAATTGTATTCTCCACAATCGAATGGACAATAGTAAGCCTCTTCACGACACCTCGATTCGCATTGTTTACCACACCATCAATCGTGTTGTTGGTTGATACATTGCGTAGATCTGTACACTTTCGTCAATCCAAGAATTGAATTTGTGAGGAGATATATTCGCTCTTCTTGATGAAAAATCCAATGTATCGGTCCCACTACCCTCTTTCTAGGACTATTTCTTCTCCTTCCACGCGTATAGTCCCTCTCTTCTCCAATAGCTCTATGTGCTTCTCAAGCATTATCTCCTCAAACGTGTAGTACACATCAAATGGAATCCTTGGATAGATGGTTGGTACTCTAGAGAGCTGTCGGATTGTCGTATGTCCCTCTTGAATGTTATTAAGTAGCCTCTCAGTCCGCTCATCAAAGATCTTGACATATGTATTCAAGCGCTCAACGAGGTCGTCGGAGACCGGGTCAAGAAGGTGACTGCTGATTCCAACCTTTGGCTCCATCTGAATTACTCTATGTATTGATTCCTCGAACTCCT
>JAUVHR010000018.1 GCA_030593165.1 Candidatus Thorarchaeota archaeon | reverse complement strand
CAGCCTTTGATATTGTTCCTGGGTCGAGAACAATCTCTTCGATACCCATTGCACGAAGAGTGTTTACCAAGGTAGATAGGTCGTCTAGGCTCTCTGATGCGCGAGCCACAATTGGCAGACCATGCTTCATTGCAATCTCGCCAACTTCAGCCCACGTATCCGAAGTCGCAGCATATAGGAGCGGACGCTTGCCTGCAATGACTTTTCCTGCTGCAGATAGCATCTTTGGATCAAGGGAACACAACATGATAGGCCAGTTCGTCAGCTCAGTCAATTGCTTGGCAGCTTTTGCGAATGTCTGTGTATCCTGCGAAACACCTCGTAGAGCAACTCCATCTAAGCGCAGGTTCTCACCGATGTACATGTAAGTCCAGTTCTCGATGTCCTTCACTCTCTTGGAGAGGGTGTCGGAATCAATGTTGTCAGGTACATCCATGAAGAAGGCAGTCGGGTTGGACCATCGCAGATCGTGTCGATAGAGCACAAGCTTTCCACCAATACTGACTGCATTCTCGCCTACACCAAAAGTGATCTCCCTCACTAGTGGTCGAACGAGGACCTCCAGCTTTGTCAGCTTCTTGGCATATTTAGCCTCGTTATAGAGGGGCGCACATGCCTCGATTTTCACAGTATGCTCTGCAAGCTTGGTGGCAAATGCCATGCAGTTTGTCTCTCCACATTCCTCGCAGTTTGTCCCCGGGAGAAGGGGATAGATATCTAGTGGACCTGGAAGCTTTACCATTAGACTCCCTCCGGAATGGAAATGGTCGTCCAATCAGGGTAGTCCTCTGATTTGACTGGACGTTGCTCCTTCAACCAATCGATTAGGTCATGGACTGTCTTCATCGCTGCAGGATGCATCATCATAAAGAGGTCATTCCCTGCCAGCAACAGAGCTAGAGCAGTAACACTCTCCCAGATGGGCCCCCTGAGTTCTCTTGGACCCAGTTCGGGTGCCTTCAGCCAGGCTTCCCTGGCCGCCCACGCATTTGTTGTGCCAGAGCTGATTGGATACTGTAACTCATCATCATTAAGCAGTCCTGCCAGACGCATGCGCTGCATCATTGTGAATGCGTACTCGAGACCATATCCCAGTGCTGCAGTTGTTGGGTCAATGATGATCTGGTCAGGACTCACCCAATCGATGAGCCTTCGATTAAGTTCCTTTTGCTGATTGATGTCAAGAGACGTCCAAGAAAGAACAACATGGTCGTGCTTCTTGGCAGCCTCTGCGATTGGCTCGTATACATCTATCGTTGCGGAGCAAAGCAACGTCCGTTCACCTTCGCAGACCTCAGCCGCCTTTGCTAATACCGGTCCATCCTTCACTGGGTCCCCTGCAGAACCGATTAGAACTGGTACCTTCACGGCCTGAAGAACGTCTTCGACTGTCTTGGCAGCATCAGCTGGAGATGTGTCACTAATCAGTCGGTCTGTGCTAATCAGGTGCAACGTGATCAGGTCGGCTCCAAACTTGTCGACACAGAGCCGTGCCCACTCAGCTGGGTCTTCCATGACCTCCTTGTAGTGCATCTTCACAACCTTTGCAAGAGATATCGGCATATCGAAAACGTCTGCGGCAATGACTGGGAGATTCTTAGGCGGTGACTGGAACAGGTCCCAAGCAGGTGCAGTGTGACCACCGATTGTCACGGTACTGCTGCGTGATCCGCCTTCCTTTTTTGTAGCACCGATAGTTATCTCACGAATGCTAGATGAATACTCCCCAAGAGGTGGCTTGAGGGAGGCCGATATGAGCGACGTGGGTATTGACAGAGCAGGTTGTGCTGTTGCCCTTGCAAGCTGCTGGACCATCGGACGGAGAACGACCTTGAGCTCGTCGAGCTCAATAGTGACATTCTCCAGAGTCAGCTCTGTGAACTCACCGAACAAATCATCTAGTGATGTGCTCTTCTCGTCTTTGTCTTTGGTCATTTCTTCTTTTCACCCTTGCCCGTTCTCCGAATGATGACCTTCTCGGCGTATATCTTGGCATTCTTGAAGATTATCTCAAGACCTCCGCCAGCTCCACCAATCATGGCTGTAAACTCTCCTGGCACGCCGACATAGCCAGTGTCCTGTACTGCTTCAACTAGAGCCGCTGCCTCATCTTCGTCCTCGAGTTCGGTCCACCGTTCCACCACGGGATGGTTCTTCTCTTTCAGGTAGGCCTTGAGGTCCGAGATAGTCATTGCATCTTCCTCGGTGGGAATCTTGTCACGAAGCTCCTCAGGCATGAACTCCTCTACGCGTTTCCGGATTGCCACAGGCATCCATACAATTCGGTCCCACCCACCATCGACCTGCAAGAACTTCGTCGAACGCATGTACTCGATTGAGATTCCGTGGAAGCCGGGTACCTGCCGACCACCTGCCGTCGAGTCAGCCATGCTTGAAAATTGCAGTCCGTTAACAGTCTCGCCCTTGAAGTCTCTGTGGACTATACCAAGACCGTCCACCTCAGGTATCACGAATGCAATGGCCTCAAAGCAGCCACAACTTGTATGTGGTTTTTCAAATGCGCTATAGAGAGCGACTGTGGTTATTTTGCCGAGTGACTTCTCCACGTAGAGCTGGTCTACACCAGTGTACTCGCCGCGGAAATCGTCGATTGTATCACCCTTTGCAATCTCGTAGAGGGGACCCTTGGGATCCACTCGCGCGGCCGCACGACCATCAAACCAGCTGATTGCACCACAGTTAGCGTACCTTTGAGGGGTTATAGTACACACGTGAGTGGGTGCAAATGACTGGCACAAAGAACAGCCATAGAATGTATCTACATCTGCATCACTCAGTCCTCTGGCTCGTGCATCACGCTCGTCATACCTAGTTATGGCCGCATCATATCGATTCGAAACCTCTTCAGGGTCTGTGATGAACGTCACCTGTATCTGCTCGATGATACTCATCTCGCTCTTGAAGAGTCGAATTAGGACCTTACCCAGATATTCCAGCGAGTTGAAGCCCTTTGCGAATGACTTCTTGCTTAGGCGTATCCAGATGTCATACCGCTGGTTAAGATGCATCATGCCCTCAACAAAGTTGACGTACTCGTGCACTCGTCGCTCGATGACGCCCTCAAGGTCAGGCTCAATCTCTTTCCCGGCCACCTCTATCAGCATACCGAAGGGATGATAGGTACCCTCTTCCATGTCCTTGATATCTGGACCAATAATGGTGACCTTCTCATCCTCTATGGCGTCCATCTCTCGAGCCAATGCTAGCTCGAACTTCTTTTCTATCTTTGGTCCGCCAAGTTCGACGAACATATCCTTTGTCCTCACTCTCTCGCCTTCGTATATAACACCAATGTCTACAGGAATGTCTTCAAATGACATATCATTTACCTCCTACTAGTTCTATAATCTCCTTGAGAATAGTGTACCACGCTTTTGCCTTCATGTTTGGGAAGGACAACTTTGCATGTGGTTGATAGTGGCGACTCAATGAGATAGATGCCATGTCCGGAGCAAAGTTCATGACAGCAGATAGTAATGTCCACTGCATGTAGTACGGGATGCCGAATATGAAGATCAAATCATGCGGGCCCTTGCCATGAGGGCCTTTCCATTCCAAGTCCTGAAGGTAGTAGGCTAGCGCCATGGTACCCATTGACTTGACTTCCTTGAAGTCTTTCTCTAGGAATGCCTTTGTCGTCCCCCCTGTTGCTACCACTGGTATCTTACCAGCCTTGGAGAGTGCTATGGCGAAGTCGACCATATCACCTTTACCATGCTTTTCGGTCATAGCCTTAGACCCGACAATCAAGAGTGGCCTTTTGGCCTTAGACCAGGTTCTTTGGATTAGAGTGGCCTTTGTTAGTGCCTTAGCACTGTCTGGACCGCAAATCTCGCCGGTCTGCCATGGTACTGGACGCATCATTATTACTTGCCACCTCCTACCATAACCTGCTCTTTGAGCAGTGTGGGGTCAATCATAGGTCGTTCCTTCCACTTGTTCTCCTTCATCTGAGCCAGTATCTTGTCTTTGAGTGTGATTGGAATATCAGTTTCACGCCGGATGTAGGTCCAGACATCCTCTGGGAAGAAACCGTAGAACTTCCCGTGAATGTCCACATAGTGACTCAGTTTGATTGACCGACCCTTAGACGTGTCGTTGGGCCGGATACAGAGCTTGGCTGTCAAGACCATTGCTTCTTCCTTGGTCTCAGCCGCATAGAAGAGATGCTCTGGCCCCGGTGCAATCTGGACCCTGTCACCTGTGCGCGCATCGTAGACAATCCAATCATTATCATTATCGGCCCTACCCAGTAGCATTCTTCGGTACTTGGACCCATGAGGCCCAACAATCACAGGAACACCGAGTCTCCAGAAACCTGATGCGATTGCTGCGGCTTTCTGGGACATCGCGCCCCAGGAGATTCCTACGGCACCAACACGGTTATGGATATAGTCTGCAATCTCAGCATAGTTACCTCGCAGGTTCCGCTTCGCGAATATGGCAGCAATCTTGATTGCTGCACCCGCAATGTGAGAATTCGCTACGCATGAGCCCACATTGATAACACACCCAGCGTCAAACTCTCCGCTCCGACGTTCGTAGATGGACTCACCGTTCTCATCCTTGACGTGACCTGCAGACATCGCAGCGCATCCCGATGTCACGATTATGAATCTGCGCTTTGCGAACTCCTCGGCCATGTCATGAACATCCTTTCCTCCCCCGGGATAATTGGAGCAACCAACATGAGCCACTATACCCGGAATCTCGCCGAACACAATCGGTTGCCCAACTCTGCGAATCTCAGTGTCTTGGATTGCACCTCTGCCAGTCCGAACCATGAAACGTTCATTATTGTCTGATTCTGCCGAAGCAACAGCCATCCAACTATGAAGGGCGAAGTCATTCGGACATGCAGATTCGCATCGTCCACACCCGATACAGTTCTCATAGACCTCCTGCAGGGGTCCAAAGTTCCCTGTCCGTGCTGCTAGAACAGCGTCCTGTATGGGCTGGTCGTTGGGGCATGCTCTTACGCACTCCATACATCTCTTACAGGTTTCAGCCATTTTTTGAATCTGTTTCTTGGTTGGAAAGTACTTCTTCTTCCTACGTGCTGGCTTCACAGCTAATGCTACCTTTGTGGCTATTTCTCCAACCATTGAGTGATCGGGGATGTATGCTCCGGGTATCTTTCCCGACACAAGCTCCTTCACTACGTCATCCACAGGGCTATCAGATCTATCAGGAAGTCCCATGACAGCCTTGTCACTAGTGGATATGACTGGTGCACCCACCTTCTTTGCCTCATTGACAACATTCGTCTGGACGCATTGTTCATCAACGACGATTACATCGGCTCTCCCGCTTCTGATGAATCTGAGCTGCCAGGAAATCGGTCCTACGACCTTTGCTTTCGAGTCGCGACGGGTGATGTCCCACGCAGTGCAGCACATGCCACCTACTTCAACTTCTTCATGAAGACGCTTCTCTGTGATGTAGTCCGTGATAGAAGCAGCCGGGACTATGTTGTGACCTATTGTCAGAACAGTGGCTTTTTTCGTGTCCATTGTTGCAATTCCAGACTCAACAAGAGGTGCGTCTGGGTCAGCCATTGGGAATCCTAGTGTGGCAATCTGCACCAAATCCCCAATCTCCATACTGACTTGGTCAATCATTCCTGTGTGGAGCACTTTGCTCTCAAAGTCCAGCCAGCTGCCTTCCTGACCTGTGTTAACTGCAGAAAGTGTATGGGTCAACTGAGTTTCACAGTAATCGATGATGGTGCTAGCGTCCTCTAGAGTGCGCGGACGCATTCCTGTGACTAGACGGGAAACAGGTGCATGTATCTCAGTACCGGGACCCTGTATGAGCTCCACCCTTGGGCCAAACTCTTCAATCAGATGATCTACCAGATGTCTTGTATGAGCTAGGTGTGCCGCGCAACCAATGTTAGCTGCAGCAAGGACAATCCTCGCCTGCTGTGCCTTTATGTCGATACCACATGCTCCTCGTTTCTCTCCGGACAAATCACACTTGCCCATTGTACATAGGCAACAAACTTGGCAATAGGGCATGTATGATGGCTGATAACGCGTCAGAAGCTTGTGGTCCCACGAACGCAGGTCAGTGGGGTTCGGCATTGGGGTCGGGCCCATGGGCTCATCCCACTCATCATCAAGAATTGTTCCTATTCGGACCTCAAGACCCTTGAAGACACCAAATCCGGTTCTTGCTTCGTCCGCCTTGAAAGACACTTTCTTCTTCATAGCTCGCTCAGATCCTTTGTTGGGTGAGCTGGCGATATAAACGTGGCATAATAAGGTTATGAATTCGGGTCTTCTTAATGGCAGTGTGGGTGATGTTAATCGTTAACCGACGATTGATGTATGGTTTCGTTAGTTCTTGCGCTTATTGTGTTCGATTTCAAAAAGTGACTATGGGTCATGCACTGGGATTAGAGATTCTTTCAAGTAGTCGTTGCTTTATCTCACCTATGGCCTTCATTCCAGGAGAATGAGGATTAAGATCCAAGGGGGCAACGCCTCTCCTGTCAGATTCCTTTATTGATTCATCCAATGGAACCATACCCAACAATGGGATTTCCTCTGTTTCAGCCCTCTCACGAATCATCTCTTCATCTTCAGAGGTTGCAACTTTGTTCCCCACAGCAAATACTTGGCCGACATCTATGTCAGCGGCGAGCTTCTTTATCTTGCCAAGAATGTCAAGTGCCCTTCTTCCTGGCTCGGTAACGACCAGAAGTGCGTCCATGCCCTTTGTCGTGCCGCGACCAAGGTTCTCAACCCCTGCGTCCATGTCCATTACAAATGCCTCGTCCGTACCAAGAATCAGGTGACGCATCAGGGCTTTTAGAAGGGTTGCTGATGGACACATGCAGCCAGATCCACCTATGTCTACTGTGCCGGCAACCAGAAGGCTTACATTATCGGGAGCCGGTATTGCGAACTTCGCGGCTAGGTCATCAACTCGGGGATTCAACTTGAAGAAACCGCTGTACGAGCCAGCACCCTCTATCTTGAGCCGCTCTTTGACAAGTGTTTCGTTCTCGGTTAGTGGAACTATCTGATGCGCAACATCTGCAGAGAGTCCCAAGGCTGACCACAATGAATAGCTAGGATCCGCATCAACTGCGAGTATTTTCAGCCCATCTCGACCAAGGAGTCTCGCTAGCGTTCCCGCCACAGTTGTCTTACCTACACCGCCCTTTCCTGCCACTGCTATCTTCATTCGATTCGTTCCTCCTTCGTCATTTCCCAGTTGTTCTCTTTTGGATAATCTCGCGTAGCTTAATCAGGACCTCAGTCATTCCGAGGGGCGCAACATGCTCGTCGGGCCATGGTTTAAACTCGACTTGTATCATGTCCAGTCTTGTCATTGTCCTCGAACCCATGATTAGTATGTCCGGTGTATGGATCGAAACAGCGGCTCTCTTGTCAGTGAGTCCCCCTGGTGGGCCAATGTAAACAAGCTGCGTCTGTGCAAGGGCTTTTGCAGCAGGCCCGGGAAGCATGGCCAGGACATCGTCACCTGCAATGAGAGACACCTTGAACTCTCTTGTAGCTAATTTCTGAAGTGCTGTGAAACCGGGAGTCGTGACTGGTTCATCATTGGAATAATCAATTGAGCCAGGAGAAGAAGCGACCTCATTGGCAGTGATTACTGCACCCATTGTGTTACGCTCTGGGAACATCGGCATGGCGTATGCTTCCTTCCCGTTGTTTCTCAACGCCTTCACAAGCCCGGCAATTGCGGAGAGATTCTCGTTGGTGTGTCCGGAGTTGATAATACCACTGCCATAGAATATCACTGTACAATCAGATTTCTGCAGGCCTCTGACAAGGCCAAGTAACTCGACAACGGGGATTCCAAGAACCGGACCTGTAATCGATGTTGTTCCGGATAACTCAGAAGTGAGGGTATTCAGTAATTCACTGTCTGATCCTACGGGGATAATGATCCGATGGTTTGCCATCTTCATTGTTTCGGTTTCACGGACATCTACAACCCCGATTGTTCTGCTCTCTATGCCCTCTGGTATCTTCTCACCGCGCGGGAGCACAGCAAACCTGCTAGGATGTCGATGGAGACTCTCTGTTGGGTCATTACCCCAGTAGATGATGAACTCGCCATTATTTCGAACGTACTCGAGGTCGATGTCGAGCTTCAAATCATGAATGCTATGGGACATCGCTTGCAGGGGACCTAGACTCGTGCTCGAGTCGAAATACCCCCCCAGTGCGGCTGCCAAGACAAGGCCTTCCCTAATAGCCTCGTTCGACGAGCTGGACCAGCCAAACAGCAGGGGATGTTCATCAGAAAGCAGGATGTCGCACGCCGCCTCCAGTGCATCATTGATGGATACATTGCGTTCCCGACCATTTTCACGAACGACTGCGGTCGCTTCTTGTACCTTCAACGAAGTGGACAGATGAACGTGTCCTAGTCTGCAAAACCCGAGGGACTTTACCTCATCACTTACTGTTTCCGCTGCTACATCATCACAGAACAAAGAACAACCATTGCAGATGATATCCTTCACATTGATCACCTACCAAATCTTAATCGCATCTGTACAGCAGTACTGCTCGCAGACTAGACAGTTCAGACGGTCGGGCGGAAATCTCCGACACAGCTCCAAGTTAATGATCTTCGATATACCATTTTCCACCCTGAAGACTGTAGATTCACTCCTTGCGGCTTTTCCGAAGCCAGTAGATGGTTCAGCAGCTACATCAACAGGGCACACAACGACGCAATTCCCGCAGCCGGTGCACTTGTCCTCATCAAGCGTTATTCCTGTTTCGGCAGCATCCTGCAGTGGTGCGACCATCTCCCTGACCTTCTCGAGGTTCTTCTCAAACCCTGACTCCAAGAGAGGGGGACAATCATCAGGCGATACATCCCCAAGAGCAAGCTTTGTTGCAAAGGCCATGCATGTCTTTGCGTCGCATAATCTACAGTTTGTCTTTGGTAGCAGATTGTAGAGGTTCATCGGGTTCAGTTTCAATGCTCAAGGCCACCTATATCATTAGGCTGTGAATGCTTTTAGAGAGGTTCGTCTAGGTGTCCGGTGTATTCCACAAGAATTATCCGGTATGGTCCTTATCGGAACGAAGTACACATCAGATGTGAATAGCACAAAAGAATCGCTGGACTGCTATATACTGCAAGTCTCGAGGAACGTGGTGAAAACTTTGAGTAGGAAGAAGACACGGAAATCAAAGACCAAGAAGAAAGACAAGACAGTGGTCTTTCTGTGTCGATGCGGCTCTAACATCGCCGAAACAATAGATATCGAATCGCTCAGGCGGCGATATGAGGAGAAGGGCATTCCTCTGGTTGAGGTCGATGACCACCTTTGCTCAGAGCAAGGTGTGTATGATTTTATCAAGGCCATCAAGAAGAGCAAGGCAGAGAGAGTAGTTATCGGAGGCTGCTCACCTCTTCTTCATAGCGATTTATTCTCAGATGCAGTACGTGAGGCGGGGTTGAACCCTGGACACCTTCACATGGCTAATATCCGCGAACAGTGCAGTTGGGTCCATTATGATGACCCAGCAGCGGCTACTAGGAAAGCTGCTGCAATTATCGATACAGGTCTTGCAAAGGTGCAGGATTCACATTCGATTCCCACACATAAGATGGCCATCACGCAGAAGGCACTGGTCATCGGAGGAGGTGTCGCGGGATTGACTGCAGCTCTTGAGATGGCCGATAGCGGCATAGAAACCATCATCGTTGAGAGAGAAGGCTTTGTTGGAGGACATATGGCCAAGTGGGACAAGCTATTTCCGACCTTCGATTGCAGTATCTGTATTTTGGGTCCAATGATGACTAGAGCAGCCAGACATCCGCAGATCCGTATTATCACTCTCGCAGATATTACTGGCGTCAAGGGCGGTGTTGGGCATTACCGAGTGACAGTGAATAAGAGAGCAAGATACGTGGATATTGAAACATGCACAGGCTGTAACAGATGCATCGAAGTATGTCCTACCGAAGTGGCAGACGAGTATAACAACGGACTTGGAAAAAGAAAAGCGATGGTTAGGCCATCAGTCGATGCCGTGCCAATAGCACCCTACATCGACATAGAGAACTGTATTGGATGTCAATCCTGTTCGGGTGTATGCGAACCTAAGTCATTGCGTTATGATGAGGTGGACACAACTGAGGTTCTTGAGGTGGGTGCCGTCATCATTGCCACTGGTTTCGAGTCTTTTGACCCCACCATCGTCGGGGAGTTTGGATATGGTGAGAATCCCAACGTGATTTCGTCAATAGAACTTGAGCGATTGATCAATCCAGAAGGACCCAGTGGCGGAAGATTAGTCAGGCCCTCGGATGGAAAACCACCGAAACGCATTGTATTCATCTCATGTGTAGGAAGCCGGTCTCATAGATTCGAGAGACCCTATTGTAGTAGAGCGTGTTGTTCAGTGGCTCTTAAGGAGGCAATTCAGGTTAGACAACAATTACCTGATTGCGAAACTTATGTGTTCTATACTGATATGCGGACCTTCGGCAAAGGACAAGAGGAGCTCTATGTGAGGGCTGGAAGGGAGCATAAAATAGACTTCATCCGAGGGACAGTTGGAGATGTCATCCAAGACCCCGTCACCGACAAGACATTCATTCGAGCGGAGGATACACTCCTTAGAAGAATGCTCGAGATGGAGGTTGACCTTGTGGTTCTCATGGTGGGCATGGATCCACATCCGACCAACAGGGAACTCTCAAGACTACTCAAGGCACCACTTGATGAGAATGGATTCTTCTTAGAACAGCATCTAAAGCTCCGTCCCAGTAGCACCGCATCAAAGGGAGTGTACTTGGCAGGAGTGGCGCAGGGTCCAAAGGATATCGCTGACAGTGTCGGACATGCTGGACTGGCTGCCTCAAAGGTAAAGACCCTACTTGCATCAGGCGATATAGTGGCGGAGGCGTGTATTCCATCATTTGATGTGGAGCTTTGTATGGGTTGTAGGCTCTGTGAACAGGTCTGTACATCCAAGGCTATCAAATTCAATGATGAGAATGTGCCCGAAATAGACATGATTGCCTGCCGTGCATGCGGAGCGTGTGTGGCCTCATGCCCCTCGGGTGCTCTAGATTTGCCATGTCTATCGAACGAGCAGCTTGAGAGAGCAACTAAGGCCGCTGTAGTACACAATCCAATGCGACCTGCAATAGTGGGGTATCTTTGCAGATGGTGTGCATACAGTGCAGCTGACAGAGCTGGTACATCACGGATAAAGTATCCACCAAATGTGATTCCGATACAGGTCCCATGTACAGGACGCCTGAACGCAGATACTCTTCTCACAGCGTTCGCAGAGGGCGCAGATGGTGTTGCAGTGATGGGGTGCCATATACAAGATTGCCACTATAGATCTGGTGCAGGCTATGCCAAGGAAAGGACTGACAATCTCAGAGACGTCCTTGAGGCAGCAGGGATTGATGGCCACCGGCTATACTTTGGCAGTTCCGCGGCCTCGGAGGCTGAGAGTTTCGCTGAACAGATGACAGACTTTGTCAGCAGAGTGATTAGACTTGGGCCGCTTGGCAAGGAGTCAGCAAGCACAGAGGAAATGGGAGGTGGGTGATGACTTGGAGAAGCATGGTGTATCCATAGGTGAAAAGCCCATCATCACAATGGACATCGTCGACGGAAAAGTTAGACTTGTCTGGAAAACATCACTTCTTACGAGGGTGCTTGATCATGAGATAGGGAAGTGCGTGGGGTGCAGTCTGTGCCTGCCATGCCCGTGGGACGCGATAACTCTAGGACCTGTTGCTGAAACTGCAGCAGGACGGATTGAGGGTGCACCATTAGTGAATGTGGACCCTGAGCTCTGTACATTTTGTGGCCTATGCGACTCAGCATGCGTGTTCGGAGCCTTTGATGCCACGTACGAGGGAGAAGGTGCCGTCAATGAATTCAACCGAATCGGAGGGACCCATGAAATCGACGAGGAGAAATGTGCTCCCTGCGTGCTTTGTGCCAAGATCTGCCCCACAGGCGCCCTCGGTGTGGAGGTAAAGGTGGACAGAAAGGAAACTCTAGTGGTCTACAGTGGAGAGGAGGCGGCTAAGGGAACCATTCGCATCGACGAGGACAAGTGTTCCTTCTGTGGTCTCTGCGAACTGCTCTGTCCCGATGCAATCAAGATCTTTTGGTCCGAGTCTGTGAAACCTCCCGAGTTCAAGCCCGCAATCGCCATCAGAGTGAACGAAGAGAACTGCGACTATTGTGGTCTCTGTGTAGACATCTGTCCGGATGAGGCAATAGAGGTCGATTGCACTGAATCAACCCCCCGTGAGATAGCACAACCTCAGATCACTGGGAAACTGACTCACAATGATGATCTCTGTGTCAAATGCGGGCTCTGTGCGATTGTGTGTCCTTATGAAGCGCTGAAGGTCTCAAAGCCGTTCTCAGGAGAGGTGAGAATCAGCAAACTGGAGAAGTGTGACCCCACGGGATGCAACAATTGTTTCAACATTTGTCCTGTCCAAGCAATCTATCCGACAGGCACGGCTGAAAAGATTGCAATCCTTGATGACCACTGCCTATACTGTGGTGCCTGCGCACACTCATGCCCATACGATGTGCTGGAAGTCCAGCGGGAGGGATATCTCGTTGATGAACTCGAACGCGCCAGAGAGTGGGAGAAAGCACGAAGACAATTCTTCGAGGCAGTCGTGGGTAGAGAGCCCCCACCAAGTGGGTTGTTTGAGAGAGATATCGTAGTCGAAGCAGTTCGGAAACAACGGATTCAAGTCCAAGAGGACACCGCATGGGACTCTTCGGATGGGGAGCGCGAGAGAGCAATGAGAGCCGCGCAGAGAATGAGAGACCTTCTCAAGAGGAAACCACGACTTCTGCAACAATTCGAGAGAGGACGAGTTGACAAGGTTGTCGAGGAATTCACGAGTCAAGAAGCCCAGAAAGAGAAGTGACTTCGTCATCAGTACGCGTCAGAGTGATTGTCACTCCGTGCATCTGCGGAGGGGAGCCATCTGAAGGAACATCTACCAAGGCCAAAGCCCATGGTCCGTATGGCATAGTAGCAATGCCCTCAGTGTGCTTCTCACTCTCAAAGGCGCGAACAACGATGATGCCCGTCTTGGATTTCACACTGATGTGGCCGCCGTCTCTTGTTCCTAGCTTCTGCATGTCGCTCTTACCCAAATCAATCCTCGCTGCGATGTCAACATACTCCTGTGAGTGCTTATCCTTCACTGATTCAATATCAGTTTCAAACGAGTGGGCGATAACGAGCTTCAGCTCCATGTGGGGAAACAAGAAGTCACCTAGCGACATTTCAACACCTTCAATCTCGCAGGATTGGTCAGTCCGCTTGATAGAGCATGACATCGCATATTACGTTTCTGTTGTGTGACACTGAGAGCCGAAAGCATCGGACTTTTGTAGAAGGATTGCCAAGGATGGATGCTTCATGGGTGATATCCATGCGACTGGCAACTGTTTATGGCGATGTGTTCGCGGAAAGGGTGATAGGCAATCTCATCAACTTCAAGACCTTCTGTGAAGGTTGCGAGCCGACCTGCTCTGAGTGCAGGGCGGGCCACGGATCACATGTTGGGGATATTGTGGGCCTCCATCCAGTGGAACCGCCGTCCATGGCAATGATTGAGGATCCCGAGGAATATATCAGAGAGCTGGGCCTCAATGAATGTGACCTGTTGCTGATTGTAGCGATACATCAGGACATTCTGGCATCAGCTGATATCCTTGTTGAGATCACAGGTGCAAAGGCAGTCATAGTACCTATCGAGGATCCCACCTGGGTTCCTCCTGGACTCCGTGCACAGGTCAAGGAAACTCTGGATAGTATTGGTGTTGAGTCTGCCTTTCCCAAACCCTTCTGCACACTTGAGCCAGGAGAAGGAGATCTCATTGACGAGTTCATCGATACATACAAGATTGGACGTCCCATCTGCTATGCGGATGTGAAAGACAACGTAATTGCAGAGATTGGACCCCTTAGGTCTGCACCATGTGGTTGCACATGGTATGTCAGTCAGAAAGTGAGGGGCAAGTCATTGGACGACTTGGATGCTCTGTTCGATGAAGTAGCAAAAGCACATCACTCATACCCATGCACGGCTTCAATGGCCAAGGATAGGGAGATAGGAGATGCACTCCTGCATGTTGCTGGCTATAACGCACGGTATGCAGTCTGCGGTGCAGTTGGAATAGAGGACTGTCGGAACTCTGTTGAAAAATCGAAGTGAAATCTGACTTTTTGTGCATTAGAAAAGACTGAAAGGAGCAGTCTGAGCTCAACTATTGAACTGCAATGCCGGATGACATTCTTGAATACTGGATGAGTCGTGCCCGGGAACTAGCGGTCAGATTCAACATCGAGCAGTTTGATACAAGTTCTGCTATGTGGAGTTGGCAGAACTTCCGTGAGGACATTCGTACTCTCAGAAACAGACTAGGTGTCGGCGATAAGTATGTTGACATTCTGGGATTGAGGGTAGACCTGGAAACGGGTGAAACTTACGACTTGATAACAGACAAGGAATTCAGAACCAGCGGTCTCATGCCGCATCTATACTATTACAGCAAGGCTCAGGACAAAGGTATAGCAAAAGAGTGGGTGAAATTTAACTTACTGAGGGGTTCATGGGCGTGTAGGTTCTCATTCAGCGAGGAGGACATCAAGGGTTTAACATCAGCATATGTTGAGAATAAGGATAAGCTGTTTGCGGCGTTAGAACGGTTTGGCGCAGAGCGAGTTGATTATGGTGATGCAGGCTTTGTGTTATCATTCCTTCCAATGGTTAAAGTCTTGTTAATCTTTGAAGATGCTGATGAGGAATTTCCTGCTAGTGTTAGATTATTGTATGACAGGAATTCAATATTCTACTTACCGCATGAGATGCTTGGCAATATCAGCTGGCTATTGGTAAGTCGTGTTTTTAGTGTATTGTAGTAGAATACTGTGCTATGTTAGGGCTCTTGCGAAATATGAGCCCTAACATGTGTAACCATACCATAACATCTGAATCATTTGATATGAGGAATGATATCCTTACCAATCTGTTCGATTGCGGTTGTCTTGTCAGGACCAATAGGTGAACCAACCACAAACTGAGTCACACCAACTTTCTCAAGGGATTTGATGCGTTCAATGCAATGGTCTTTAGTTCCGACTACTGCAAATGCATCAATCATCTCATCGGTTATTGCACCAGGTAGTTCTTTGAAGTTGCCCTCCTGTAAAAGTTGGCGCACTTTGTTGCAGGCATCCATGTCCAAGTCATGACGTTCAAGTACAGGATCAGGTGAGCCAGCTACAATGAAAGCAACTACAATCTTAGCATCGCCCTTAAGAGCAGCCTCTCTTGTTTCTCCAATGCTAAATGATGTATAAGCAGCGACATCAATTTCCTTTATGTCTCTACCAGCCTTTTCCGCACCCTCTTTGATCTTCTCCATAGCAATCTCAAAGTCTTTCGGGTGACTTGCGTTAATGAGAATACCATCTGCGACCTGTGCAGTATTCTTCAACATCATCGGACCTTGTGCTCCAGCATAGATTGGAATCTTTGGTCCTTCCTTCACCGGCTTTCCGTCCTTCATGACAGGATTCCCATCCGCATCCAAAACGGGATTCTTCTTGACAACTGCAAGTTTTGCTCGTTTTACTTTGAAGACCTTACCATCATACTTGAATGTACTCCCTAATGTCAACTTTCGCATATATTTGATTGACTCTACGACTGCTGAAACGGGTTTATCCCATTTGATACCAAGGCCACTCAGTGTGACCTTATCACCAGCTCCTATACCAATCACAGCTCTTCCATTACTGAGCTCATTGATAGTCACAGCTGCAGATGCAGTAAGTGCAGGGCTGATGTGGAAGGGATTTGTGACACCTGGACCCAACATAATCGTTTCTGTGTTCAGCGCAAGAGCAGTAAGTGTTGCCCAAACATTGCGATTGTTGTAGTGATCAGTAATCCAAACATTGTCAAATCCAGCTTCTTCAGCAAGTTTTGTCCATTTTACGAGTTTATCAATAGGTTTGTCCGGTACGAATTCAATTCCTACTCTCATTTATTGCAGCTCCTTCGAAATCGATTCTAATTCCTTCACACTGAATAAGTTGTCGATTTTCAGATTCCACCAATGGTTGGGAAAGCCGAGCTGTGTTTTTCATTTATGTAGTGTTTTTCTACAGTTGTAGAACACTTCTATAGTTGTAGATCTACCCAGTAGCACCATAGCAGATTATTGTGATTTCATCGATTCGGGGCATATCTCCTTGTTCAGCAAGACGGAGAACAACATCATCTCTCTCAGCAATTATCAAATCAAGTCACCTGATGTTTTTCAGATGGCATGTTGTGTGTGATAATAACGCTGCTGCTGAAGCAATTATCTAACACTTGTCATCAAACGGAGTGTGTCATTCTCCTGCACTCCACACTCACTAAGAGTCTTTGATTCGTCCAATTTCTCACGTTTTTCCGAATCCATCAAGTAGAGATATTCTTCCAGACGAGCGTAGACGGGCAGTTCCTTCAGTTTCAGGGGACGTTCCTTAATCATTTCAAGAAGCTGTCTAATGGTTGTGTCTTCAGGTACATCCATCTCGAAGCGATTGATCTCTTTGAATATATCATCATATTGAGTTCCTTCAGTTATGAAAATCTTCACACAATCATCTCCTATACGGCTGATTTCTTGTCTAGAAACTTGTCAACATCAACACGTACAGCAATAATCTCTCCTGTTGCGCATTTGACATCCCCCGAAAAGAGGGAACAGGTCACAGATATGCGGGGACCACTGATCTCTTTTACTCTTGCTCTGAGATGCACTGGTTTGTCAAGTGGAGTCGGTCGTAGAAGTTCTACATAGATTGACGCTGTGACGTACATGACGTGCTCTTTCGAACCAAGGGCCATCTTATGAGCGGCAGCACTCGCTGTACCTGTGGCATGACAATCCATGAGTGTGGCAATGATGCCACCATTTAGGATGCCGGGAAAGGCCAGATGGTGTTCATTTGGTTGCCATGTGGCTACTGTCTCTTCGTCTTCCCAGTAGCTCTGCAACTGGACTCCATGTTCGTTGTTCTTGCCGCACCCCCAGCAGTGGGCACCAACTTCGGGCCACGTATCCTGAATAGCTTCTTCATCCATGATTATCGTTGCTATCGGAGTCCTTGGAGAATATTAGCATTTGGTGCTCATGCAAAGGGCATCATCCTATTCCGAAGAGGTTATGTATCTTCTGAACTATTGTTAATGTGAGAGCAATGATAGAAAAAACGGAAGATGAATGGAAATTGACCCTATCATCTGAGGAATACAAAGTGCTCAGACAATGTGGAACCGAGCCGCCATTCTCTGGGAAATACGTCAGCCACAAGGATGATGGCGTCTACGTTTGTACCGGTTGTGGGAACGAGCTTTTCTCTTCTGACACCAAGTTCGACTCTGGTAGTGGATGGCCGAGCTTCTGGGCTCAAATGGGAGATAGTGTTGAAACCAGAGAAGACACGCGTTATGGAATGGTACGATTGGAAGTTATTTGTGGAAATTGTGGAGGGCATCTTGGTCATGTCTTTGATGACGGTCCTACGCCTAGCGGCATGAGATATTGCATTAATTCAGCAGCACTTGATTTCAAAGCCTCAGATGAGGAGATCCAAGAATAGACATCTATTGTGTTATTCACCCATCTTAATATGGAAGGACAAAGCTCAAACTCGTCTGAAAGGATTGTGAGCTTAGTGGAAGCATGGAAAAAAGAAGAACAAGTTGTTCTAAATACAGATGAACCAATCACTAAGAAGCGACTTATTACGGATTTTCGCAAGTTGGGTCTCGAGTCTGGCGATGTTGTGATTACGCATACAGAAATGAGCAAGATCGGGTGGGTGGTCGGAGATGCACCAGCAGTAATAGATGCGCTCATGGAGACCGTAACAGAAAATGGAACGATTGTTATGCCTGCTCACTCAACTGGAAACACTGAACCCAGAAATTGGAACTATCCTGCCGTTCCAGAGAGCTGGTGGGCAATTATTCGAGAAGAGATGCCTCCCTTTCGCCCTGAAATAACATCGACAAGAGGATTGGGGCGCCTTCCGGAATTATTCCGGACATATCCGGGAGTTCTTAGAAGTAAGCATCCACAGAATTCGTTCACTGCCTGGGGAAAACTTGCGAAAACCGTTGTAGCAGATCATGATCTAGATCATACTTTTGGACATAGAAGTCATCTTGGGAAACTGTACGAGCTTGATGGAAAGATTCTCCTTATTGGAGTCCCACATGAAAACAATACCTCACTTCACTATGCTGAATACAAGGCAGATTCTCCTGTGACAACGAAATCTATGACTGGCGCAGCTCTGCTAGAAAATGGGGTTCGCGTTTGGAGGACGTGGGAGGAATTAGATCACAACGCAGCAGACTTCAATCAACTTGGAACTGCATATGAGGCATCCATCCAGTATCAGCCAAGAAAAATAGGACAAGCTGAAAGTCGATTGACCCCTATGAAAGATATTGTTGACTTTGCAGTGGATTGGATGATTGCTAACCGAGAGTCATCCGACTAGATGCAAAGATCACAGAACAATGTGTGTAACCCTTACCTGATAGTCCATCCAGATATCGCCTGGATGAAAGGATGCTTCCCAATGTACGATATCAACAGGTAATCCAGTAGTAAGATTGACTCTACTATCCCATCCAAATCCTGCATCTACGTTGAAAAATCGATATCCAATGTACATTGTGTGTGAATTGAATCGAGAGAGATAATCACTACACCCAAACAGCATTTCGGGTTCGTCTTTCAGTAAATTATCGATTTGATCCCAGCTCCCTAGAGGCATAAT
>JAUVHR010000213.1 GCA_030593165.1 Candidatus Thorarchaeota archaeon | reverse complement strand
TGAAGCTGAGATTCACAGGGAGTCTGAGTTCAAGGAGGTACAAGGAGCAGAGAAGAGAGCTGTTGATCAAGGTGGTCCTTCACAACCTAGGACGTCTGAACTTTCTGGAGTGTGATGGCAGATGACTTTTCACACAGGGCTCCAAACATGAATAGACTTAATATCTAAGGTATATACTGGTTACAAGTTGTAGTAAGTTCAGTTAGACTCGTCCAACATTAATGACTAAAATCCGGAGATTCAGTAGTGAGCTTCCTGCGTGGTAGTGGTCGCAGGTTGTGGCTTTGACTGCTCCGACCTCTTCGTTCTCCTGAACTCAGAAACAAGAACAGGGTGAAGTTCTATGGTAGTTGACAGTTTGGATGACATTAGGATTGGTGTCTTTGTGTGTCACTGTGGACTAAACATTGCAGCTACAGTCGATGTCAAAGCTGTAGCTCAGCATGCTGAAACAATACCAAACGTTGTATATGCCAAAGATATGATGTTCACATGTTCTTCTGATGGTTTGAAGTTTATTCGAGAATCAATCGAGGAACACTCTCTGAATAGAGTCATTGTAGCATCTTGCACACCAAGAACACATGAACCAATTTTCAGGAAAACGATCGAAGATGCAGGTCTCAATCGGTATCTGTTTGAAATGGTCAACATTCGCGAACACGTTTCATGGTGCCACATGAATGAACAAGATCTAGCCACGGAGAAAGCTAAGGGCTTGATTGAGATGGCTGTGGCAAGGGCGCGGGAGCTTGAGCCTCTTGAGAGTGAGAGTATTTCAGTAATCCCAGAAGTTGCAGTGATTGGAGCAGGTGTGGCAGGTATTTCTGCGGCTCTAGATGCCGCAAATGGTGGGTATCAGGTTCATCTCATAGAACGTAGACCTACAATCGGAGGTCAAATGGCCTTATTGGATAAGGTGTTCCCTCAAAGCGACTGTGCGATATGCATCTTAGGTCCAATAATGGCTTCAGTAGAACAACATCCATCTATTAACCTACTGACCTACAGCGAAGTTGAAGATGTAGGCGGATATGTAGGAAACTTCAAACTGAAAGTGAGGAAGAAGGCACGATTCATCGATGCTGAAAAATGTAACAACTGTGCAGAGTGTGAACCAGTCTGTCCAATGGATGTCACCAATCCATACGAATTCGGAATGGCAACACGTAAGGCTATCTACAGACCGTTCCCTCAAGCAGTGCCTAATACCTACACTATTGAGAAGATTGGTCATTCGCCTTGTAGAATTGCTTGCCCTGTTCATGTGAATAACCAAGGATTCGTTGCATTACTCAGAGAACAGAAGTTTGAAGAAGCTCTCAATATTGTAAGAGAAGCAGCCCCATTTCCAAGGATTCTCGGTCGGGTTTGTCATCATCCGTGCGAAACTGATTGCTTGAGAGGCGACCAAGATGAAGTAGTTGCTATAAGACAACTGAAGAGATTCGCTGCTGATTATGTGGCTGAGAGTGAAGCGCGTCCTGAAGCAATCATTCCCACGCAAAAGAAGAAGGTCGCCATCGTTGGTGCTGGCCCTTCAGGTCTTACGTGTGCACTCGAACTTCTAAAGAAGGGATATCCAGTAACTGTGTTTGAAGCTGCTGCTAAACCTGGAGGACTCATGACAAGCTGCCTTCCAGAGTATCGAATATCAGAAGAAGTTGCTAAGTATGACATCGATTGGGTTCTTGCTCATGGTGTAGATGTTCAGTATAAAACCAAGATTGGTAAAGATATGACATTAAAGGAACTGAGGAAGAATTTCAATGCAGTATACATTGGAATTGGAGTACAAGATCCAGCCAAGTTGAGAGTTGAAGGTTCTGATCTTGAGGGTGTTCTCTATGGTTTATCATTTCTGAAAAAAGTTCGAGCTGGTAAGGTGCCTAAGGATTTTGGTGAAAAAGTCATTGTGATTGGAGGCGGGAATGTGGCAATTGACTGTGCAAGGACGGCAATCAGAATGGACGCCAAGAAGGTCAATCTTGTCTGTCTTGAAACTAGAGACTTAACATCAAAAGATAGAATGCCTGCTCATGAATGGGAAATCGAAGAAGCTGAAGAAGAAGGTGTCATAATTCATGGGTCGTTAGGACCTAAGAAAATACTAGGTCGTGAGGGTTCTGTTTCAGGATTGGCAACTACTGTATGTACTTCAGTTTACAAGTCAGATGGTTCTTTTGCACCAGAGTTTTCGGTTGAGAGTGGGCCAACGATTCGCGGAGACACTGTGATAATCGCTATTGGTCAACGAGCTGACCTAGAAGGCTTTGAGGAATTAGCCACTACTCCGTCAGGAACTATTAGAGTTCATGAAGTATCATTGGAGACGAGTACTCGTGGGATTTTTGCTGGAGGGGATATTGTATCTGGTCCGGCAAGCGTTGTCGAGGCTGTTGCTGCAGGAAAAGAAGCGGCAACATCAATTGCCAGATGCCTCCAAGGTGTCGACTTGATTGAGGGGCGTCCTGTTGAACTCAGACCCGTATTAGACCCCGAAGTAGATGACGCCAGATTATGTCTTGGCCCTCGAGCACTTATGCCTACTTTAGCAAAAAGAAAGAGAAAAAGTACTTTCGATGAAGTAGAGCTTGGATTCAAAGATATCGCGGCAATCTCAGAGTCAGAACGATGCTTAGGATGTTCTGTCTGTAGTGAATGCAATCTATGTATTGATGTGTGTGAACCAAAAGCCATTGATCATGATATGGAAGATGAGGTTATTGATCTCAATGTTGGAACTATTATTCTAGCCACAGGGTTTGAACCCTACGAACCTTTGGAAACTCGAGAATATGGCTATGAACTCTTCCCCAATGTCATAACCAACGCTCAGCTTGAAAGAATTACCAATGCAGCAGGACCTTCAAAGGGTATGATCAAGAGACCTTCTGATGGGGAAACTCCGAAATCTGTAGCATTCTTACAGTGTGTTGGATCTAGAGATAGGCGATACGACAGTGACTATTGCTGTTATGTGGGTTGTGAAAATTCTCTCAAACAGGCCATACAAATCAAGGAGAAATATCCTGACACTGAAGTCACAATCTTTGCGATGGATGTTCGAACTCATGGGACAGGTTGTGAGGAATTATACAGGAGAGCTAGAGAGATGGGTGTGGTCATAGTCAAAGGAAGAGCATCTGAAATAGAAGAAGACTTCCCAACAGGTAACCTACGGATTCTCGCTGAAGATCTCTATACAGGTACGAATCTCAGTTTGACGTACGACATGGTTGTGTTAGCAACAGCTCTTCATCCACATCCTGATACACCCGAAATAGCCAGGATGTTTGGGATTAACACAGATCAGTATGGTTACTTCCTTTGTGCTCATCCAAAACTAAGGCCTGTTGAATCATTCAAAGAGGGTGTATTTGTAGCTGGAGCGTGCCTTGGTCCTATGGACATTGCGAAAGCTGTTGCCATGGGCGAAGCTGCTGCTGCCAAGGCTCAGACAATAATGGCTCCAGGTAGATATGAAATCGAACCAATCTATGCTGAATCAGACTCTGACACCTGTCTAGTATGCGAACTCTGTACTGAAGTATGTCCATATGGTGCTCCTTCTTTAGTCGATGACAAAGTAGTCATTGCAAAGGAACTATGTCAAGGGTGTGGGACCTGTGCGGCCGCGTGTCCCAAACAAAGCATATCGATGCGGCATTATAGAACCAGTCAAATCATGCCTATGATACGTGCGGCAACTGGAAGATTCCAAGAATGAGTACACAGTGAATAGTCTGATAGCAAAAGGTGCAACTGCTCTTCGCGGTTGCTCATAATTACTGCATCCACAAAGCATCTAATCAAGTATGTCATCAACAGACATGTTGTGCATGTCGATACCGGCTCGCTTAAAGGCGGCCGAACTCATCATGAGAAAGGGTGGCTTGCATTGAGGATTGGAGTCAATCTATACCCATCAGTTGGCGGCTCTGGTTACCTAGCTACAAGGCTAGGCCAACACCTTGCTGGGAAAGGGCACCAGATACACTTCATAACTTATGAACGGCCGTTCTCACTAATGTGGGAACAAACCAGAGGAGTATATGTCGACCTTGTGGACCGATTCGACTACCCCCTTTTCAAGAACGTTGGACCGTCTTATGCGATGGCTCTGACATCCAAGATCATCAAGGTGGCACGCGATTCGAAACTAGATGTCGTTCATTCACATTATGCGATTCCACATGCAATGGCCGCGTATATGGCGCGGGAGATATCTGGACTTCCTTACGTAGTCACCCTGCATGGCTCAGACGTACATACACTGGGTCTTGACCCAGCTTACAGACCGGTGGTAAAACACACTGTTGAGAGTGCGAATGCCGTAACATCAGTCTCGCAATTCTTGAAGCGGAAGGCCCAAGAGGAACTTGGAATAGAGCGTGAGATACATGTCATTCCCAACTTCATCGATGTCAGCAAGTTCACGCATCTCCGTGGCATTAAGCTTGTTGTAGAATCTGGATGTATTTCACTCAGAAGAAACGATGATGCCCAAACGCTGGGGTCAGATGAGAAGGTCCTTCTTCATGTATCCAACTTCCGGAAAGTCAAGCGAGTGGTGGGGCTAGTAGAGATAATGCGTATAGTTGTCGATCATTTGTCTGACGTCCGTCTTGTGATAGCTGGTGATGGACCCACACGTATTGAGGTGGAACGCAAGATAGAGGAACTTGATCTCTGCAACAACATCCATCTACTCGGAATCAAGAGCAATATGCAGGAGATCATGTGTTCGGCTGATGTGTTCCTACTGAACTCGACATTGGAAGGAATGCCACTAGTGCTCCTAGAAGCAATGTCATGCAAACTCCCCGTAGTTACTACTCCCGCTGGTGGAATACCCGAACTTGTGCGACCGGGGAAGGATGGAGTCGTAACAGAGGGCTTTGAGCAGGACGAGTATGCACAGGCAGTCATTGACATCCTCGAGCACGATTCACACCGCAAGAAGTTTGCTGATGCAGGTAGAAAACGTGTTGAGGATGAGTTCTCTGCAAAGAAAATTGGAGCCTTGTACGAGAAAGTCCTTGAAGATGCAATCAACTAATGAGGGAGGATCAACAGATGAATCCGGTCGTCAGTTCGTTATACAATGACTACATTTGGAAAGGCGAGAACGCCGCCCTAGCAATGGACCTGTACGGAGATCCGCCAGTTACGATGGGGCAGTTTGTGGAAAGGGTGGAGGGAATTCTCCAAGGGTATCAACGAATTGACTGGCATGGAACCCACAGACTCAACCTCCTCAAGAGCACTCTCATTGACATCAACGGGAAACTGGGATGTCTAACTCCAAGAGTGAGAGAATCAATTGAAAACCTCGAGAATGGTGCTGTCGAGGCAGCTCATCAGAGCGTTGTGATGGGAGGACCCAGCTACATCCTCAACAAGGCAGCAACCGCAAAACGTCTTGCGTCCATGAGCAATGTCGAGGATAGTCCACTGGTTTCCTTTTTCTTCGTAGCAGACTATGATGTTGTTCAGGCAGAGCTCACCAACATTCGGACCCCGATAATGGGGCATGGAGGGAATCTCATCAGTATCCCAGTTCCCGAAGGATATGAGAACGCTCCAGTCAGTGTGCTTCCATTGCCTGATTATGGCTGGTACGACGAAGTAGAGGAGAGGATTCGTGCGAGCTACAATCCGATGTTCAAATCAATCGAAGGCCGGGGTCGACTCCTTTTCGAAGAGCGGCTCGAAGTAGCCCTTGCAGTGACACGATGGGCATTCAATAATTCTGGTACACTCGGCGACTTCGCGCAGAGAATAATCGGAAGGCTGCTAAATGTCGAGGGGAAACTTGGGATGCCAATCCTGCCTGCGAGCGACCCGGGGGTCAGGGAGCTCATGGCAACAGGGCTTGAGGTGCTGATTGCCGAGAAGAACAGGACTGTATTCCTTGAGGTCCACAATCGAGTGACGGACCTAATCGTTGAAGCTGGCTTCACACCTGGAGCAGGGAGAAGACGAGCTGACTTTGTCCCCTTCTTCTATGAATGTCCAGGAGAAGGTTGCCACAACGGTAGGACAGAGTTA
>JAUVHR010000022.1 GCA_030593165.1 Candidatus Thorarchaeota archaeon | reverse complement strand
GATGTGGTAATTTCGGAATTCTAGCAGCCCTGAAGAAGGCGGTCATGAAGCTGAATGTTCCTCAGGAAGATGTCGTTGTTATTTCCGGTATCGGATGTTCTGGGAAGACTCCACACTATGTCAATCTAAACTGTATGCACTCACTTCACGGACGACCCATTCCAGTCGCAACTGGTGTGCACTCTGTCAACCAGGATCTAAGAGTAATAGTACACACTGGAGATGGCGACTGTCTTGGCGAAGGACTAAGTCATCTTCTGCATGCAGCACGACGAAATGTGAACATCGCCATCTTTCTTCATAATAACGGCGTGATGGGTCTGACGAAAGGTCAGTTCTCACCCGCTGCTCCACGTGGGTATATCTCAAACACTTCCCCACCACCACCCGGAGCACCAATGGAGCCAGTTAGCCTACTGGCTTATGCAATCGCAGGCGGGGCAACATTCGTTGCTCGTGGCTTCTCAGGGAATCAGAAGCAGCTTATCGAGCTGATGGTTGAGGCTGTCAATCACAAAGGTTTCGCGTTGCTTGACATCATCCAACCATGCGTCACATGGAACCGACAACTGACTTGGTCATTCTACAATGAACGAATCTATTCGCTTGAAGAGAATGGGCATGACCCCACAGACAAGTTCAAAGCTATTGAACAGGCTTTCGAGTTCGGTGACAGAATCCCAACTGGAGTCTTCTATCGAGGAATCGCGCCTGAACTGGTTTCAGGTCTGTTCCTGCCAGAAGATGGCAAGTTGAAGAGCAATGAAACGGATTTGGAGGTTGTTCAGGAAATAGTTGATAGGTTCATAATCTAGTCTTGATGTTCCTGTAGGCGCATAAAAACGGAGGAATGTAGATGAGTGGAACTAGGAGAGAACGAGATGCCCTCGGGGAACTAGACGTTCCAGCCAACGCATATTGGGGAATCAACACGCAACGTGCTATTCTAAATTTCAGGATTAGCGGAAGGACTTTCCCTGAAACGTTCCTGCTGTCACTGGCGCAGGTGAAAAAAGCGTGCCTTCTAGCTAATCTAGAAAATGACCTCATCGACCAGAAGATTGGACAGGCGATTCTACAGGCTATTGATGAGATTCTCATTGAGAGGAAGTTCCTTGACCAGTTTCCAACAGACATCTTTCAGACGGGCTCGGGCACTCAGGTCAATATGAATATGAACGAAGTGTTAGCAAACCGGGCCAACGAGATTCTGGATCAGCCTAAGGGCACAAAGACTCCTGTTCATCCTAACGACCACGTCAACAGAAGCCAATCGTCGAATGATGTAATTCCCACCGCAATGCATCTGGCCGCACTTGATGCTCTAGGTAAGGAACTACTTCCTGCCGTTCACAAAGTCATCACCGCTCTTGAGTTGAAGATTGAGGAATTCAATGGCATCGTTAAGGTTGGTAGAACCCATCTACAGGATGCTGTTCCCATCCCACTTGCCTTGGAGTTCCAGGTGTATCGAACTCAAATGATGGCCTGCTACGAGCTGCTTCAGAGAGTACGTGACGACCTCGTCATGATTCCGATTGGTGGAACTGCACTAGGAACGGGGTTGAATGCTCCCGAGGACTTCGGTCCAAGGGTGGCTGAGCGCTTGAGCAAGATTGTTGGATTGCCAATCAAAAGCCATCCCGTCAAGGCAGAGAGCATCGCTTCACATAGTGTTATTGTGAGAACGAGTGCCTATCTGCGTCAGCTTGCTCTAGCGTCCTTGAAGATGGCCAACGACATCCGCTGGATGGGTAGTGGTCCCCGTGCAGGTCTCTCAGAACTCGTGCTGCCAGCAAACGAGCCGGGGTCTTCAATAATGCCTGGAAAGATTAACCCGACGCAATCTGAGGCTCTTATTCAGGTTTGTCTGCAAGTTATTGGGCACGATGCCACCATCGCGGCGGCAGAGGGCTTCGGCAGTACCCTTGACCTCAACGTCACCAAACCCCTCATGATTGTAAATCTGCTCGATGCTATCAGCATTCTCTCCAATGGCATTACATCATTTGCAACCAAATGTCTTAACGGGCTTCTAGCCAACCGGGCAGAGATCGACCAACATCTAGAGAGGAGTCTCATGATAGTCACCAGGCTAGTTCCCATCATCGGTTACGACATAGCCTCAAAGGTTGCAAATGCTGCACTGAAAGAAGGCAAGACAATCCGTGAAACATTGAGCGATATGAAGATAGAGATTGACGGAGACCTCGACGATTTGCTTGACCCCGCCAAGATGGTCTAAAGGTTTCATACCCCTCAGACAAAACTCCTTAAGCCGCTCTGTCAATTTCTTTTCTTCTTCCCTAGGAGCAGAAGCATTTGGAGAGTGTGTTTCTGGGCTGACCCAACTGAGGGCGAAGAATCACGATTGCAGAACCCTGATGATCAAAAGAAGATTGATCGTTATGTGAATTGCATTCTATGCGCACTATGTTACGGGTCATGCTCAATCAATGTCAAGAAACCTGAATATGTCGGACCGGCGGCTCTGGCAAAGGCATGGCGATTCAATCAAGTTACACGCTCAAAGAACCCGGAACGATACATGGATGCAGCAATCGCTCCTGAAGGTGCACCTCTATGTGATTTAGTCATGAACTGTGTCAAGGTCTGTCCGAAGGGTGTCGCTCCCGGCGGTGCAATCAGGAAGATAAAGCAGAGTCAATAGCTCTCTTGGGATACAAGAGAATTGGTGTATTGGCTATGACTCCGTTTTGGAATGGCCAATCAACGTAGCCACTTGGCCTGCATGATGAACCACATGGTAGCCTGCTATAATCCGAAGCACACGATCGATTGTGCCTCTCCGAAGACGAGATGGCGGTGGCAAAGAAACTTCAATATCGAGCATCTCATCAGTCAGTTTCTCACACAACTCTCCGAAGAGCTCGAACGCCGCGTAGATTCGTTCCTTCTTTCCACTATCCTCGGTAGATGATGTTTTCTCTAATTCGATACCAACTTCCTGAGCGATTGTTTTGAAGACAGTATTAATCACCCAGACGATATGATCCACAATCTCCGCAGCGGTGCGGCCTCTGTCGGGCTTCGGCAGGGAGGAAAGGTCAAGGTCCTCAGGAATTTGAGTTACCAACCAATTCCGCGCTCCGAGGCCAAACCTCAGAATATCTGCTCTTCTCCCTTCAAGTCGTTTTCCCATATTATGCAATCTTCCCCATGGTCTTAATTAACTGCAGACGGATGTCTTGTATCATCTAATGGCTGCGTCATATATGGCTTTGCAGATGTGAGGGCAGAGAAGGACTAAAGATTGTTAATCATCTTGTATCCGATGTCATTCACACACGAAGCTCCATCAGGTCGATGAACAAGTTGCTTGAGTCGCTCTCTTGTAATCTTGACGGCAACCTCAGATGCATCCGACACAATCCATCGTCGCGAGGTCAATGCTGCTGCTACTGCTGTGGTTCCAGAACCTGCAAAAAAGTCCGCGATAATGTCGCCCTGATTTGATGCTGATTCTATCACACGCTTGACGAGCGCCTCTGGTTTCTGAGTGAGAAAACCTGTGTACTCCTTTGATGCGCCCTGAATTGGTGCGATGTCCAACCAAAGATCAGAGACTGGGACTCCCGGGATATCAACAAGGTACTGCTTCTTCGAGTATCTGTCATTCTTGCTCGTGTAGATGAGACCCTCGTCCCACCACCTGTCAAGGGTCTCTCGACTGTACAAATAAGGTGCAGTTCGTCCTCGCCATTCGAACTGTTTCCTTCCCTCTGTTCTTTGGATACCTTGAGCCTCGATCTCGATTAGTCTGAAACGCCCCTTTTCATCGTCATAGCTGTAGGGTTTGAGCGACCTCTCATCATGAGGACGGTAGACTGGTTTCGTTTCGAACTGAGCCGCATCCTTGGCGTAGAGCAGAATCACATCATGTTGACTTCCAAACCCACGACTCTGTGCCTTGGGACTATTCGTCCGCCGCCAGACAATCTCATTAACGAAGTTGGCATACCCAAACAGCTCATCTAGCATCGTCTTAATGTAGTGAGAAACGTGCCAATCAATGTGGACCCAAAGGCTCCCGTCTTCCCTAAGCAATGGTTTCATCACACTAAGTCGCTTCTTCATGAATTCGAGATATTCTGTGAGACCTCCCTCCCACTTGTCACTGTAGGTTTCGGTTTCCTTTAGCCTCGGCGCCTCCGATCTTGATCCAATTCCCTTGTGTTTCACTGTGTAGTCAGTTCCAGTGAAGAATGGTGGGTCGATGTAGATAACACGAATCTGTCCCCTGAGCTCATCCTGAAGCACATTGATTACTCTAAGGCAGTCTCCATGATAGATTCTGTTATCCCACGAAGGCATGACGAAGAAATAGGTGGCGCCCCCTTATGATATCTTTCACGCTATTATGTTCCCAGGAGTCACAGTGATATAAATCAGCAATTGATGCTCACATCTTGGAATAGTCTGACAGAAACGCAGGCATTAATAGACGTCACAAGAGAATAAACACCATGCCCCTCGAAGCAATGATCATCAAAGCCATTGAGTTGTCGCGAGTAGCCAGCAACGAGGATGACTCGTTCGGATTCTTGCTTAATATCATTGAATCACTAGAGCGGATGATTGATGTTCTCAGGGAAGGTTTGGCAACCCGTGAGCAGAGAATGAACATGGCGGCGACATTAGGCGAACTGGTTACGGAAAATCTCGAGTTCTCAGAGAGTGAACTTGGAGGGATTCTCGTGAAGATAGCTGATGATTTTGAGGTCTCTGTTTGTCGCTTATGAGCAGAAACTAGACTTCTTGGAAAAGAGAATGAACTGGAGTGTAGAGGTTTCTACATCTCCATGTCATCGATGACTTCTTCGCCTGACTCGCCGGCCTCCGCGCGCTCGCGAGCGATCTTGATCTTGACAAGTCTGACGACATATCCCGCAACACGGTTCCTGACTTTCTTTGACTTGATATCTGTGAACTGCTCAACGAGTCTCTTGTTGGTTTCGAAGTCAGCTGTGAACTCATCTGAGTAGTACTGCAAGAGAATTCTGCATGCGTTCTTGATGAATCGTGGTCTTATACTACCCAACAGTGTTTCACCTGATTTAGTCAGTCAATTCGGCAGTGCCTCTGGCTGCGTTTATAAAGCATACGGTAACTCTCAGTGCTTCGGGAGCCCACTTGGCCATGTACTACGGACAACTCGCTCAGGTCTATGATGCCATCGAAAAGGCCTCTGGTTCGCTAGAGAAGATTGACCTTTTTGCAGAGATTCTGAAAGAAGCTGAAGTTGAGGACGTTGACAAAATCGTTGTACTGACCATTGGCAAGCTACATCCTGATTGGAAAGGTGAACCTGAGATTGGGATTGCCGAGAAGATGGCCGTGCAAGTTGTAGCCACAGCTGCGGGAATTCATGAGACCGTTGTACTTGAACAGCTCAGGAAGAGTGGCGATATTGGAGTCACTGCTGAGGAGCTTCTAGCAGGAAGTGTCCAAGAAACTCTCTTTGCTGAGGAGCCCACAATAGCTCATGTCTACAACACGCTAAACACTGTTGCAAGGGCTTCAGGCTCTGGAAGCAACAAGGAGAAGATTGCCAATCTTGTTGGTCTTGTAACAGATGGTACTCCTCTTGAGGCGAAGTATATTCTTAGAACAGTTACCGGTCAACTCCGACTTGGTCTTGGTGACATGGGTATTATTGACGCCCTTGCTGTTGCGTTCACTGGAAGTCGAGATAGTCGTCCCGAAATAGAACGAGCCTACAACTTCTGCAGTGATATTGGCAGAGTTGCTTGTCTGCTTGCGGACGTTGGTATTGAGGCCATTCGGGAGGTGAAAGCAAAGGTCGGCACCCCCATTCGGATGATGGCCGCGAAGAAGCTATCCGACCCAGCTGAGATTATGGAGAAAACTGGGGCTCGTGCACTTGTAGAGTACAAGTATGATGGCGAGCGGGTTCAAATTCACAAGAGTGGCAACGAGGTCATCCTTTTCTCACGAAGACAAGAGCAGATAACAAATCAGTATCCAGATGTTGTCCAGCTTGTACAATCGAATGTCATTGCCAACGATTGCATTCTTGAGGCTGAATGTGTAGCAATCAATCCGGAAACCGGGACAATGCGGCCATTCCAAGAACTTATGCGAAGGCGAAGGAAGACAGACATAATGGCGACAATGAAAGAGGTCCCGGTTGCCTTGTTCTTCTTTGATGTGCTGTTTGTTGACGGAGTTGATCTGACCAGCCTTCCGATGCTTGAACGCAGGAAAAAACTTGAGAAGGTTGTTAGTCTAGATGCTCGAGTGTCATTGACCGTTGGTGAGGTGACCGAAGACCCAGAACGTCTCGATGCAATATTCATGGAAGCACTGGGCACAGGGCATGAGGGAGTAATTGCGAAAGCCGTACACAAAGACTCTATCTATCAGGCCGGTTCGAGAAGCTGGCTTTGGATAAAACTAAAGGCTTCCTACAAGGAGGGCATGTCTGACTCCGTTGACTTGGTCATAGTCGGCGCATTCCATGGACGGGGGAAACGAACTGGGGTGTACGGTGCGATTCTTGCGTCCGTGTACGACGATGATTCCGACACGTTCCCAACAGTGTGCAAGATAGGTACAGGATTCACAGACGAGATGCTCGAAGAGTTCAAGGCACGGCTAGATGAACATCTTATTGAGAGCCGCAATCCCAAGGTGGTTTCTGACATAAAGCCCGATGTGTGGTTCGAACCAGTCGAGGTCATTGAGGTACTTGGTGATGAGATCACGATTAGCCCCATCCACCCTGCTGGCCGAGGACGAGTGCTGGGGTCCGATGGTGGCCTTGCAATTCGGTTTCCACGATTTACGGGCAGATGGCGTGATGACAAAGGACCTACGCAGGCAACCACTGTATCGGATTTCCTGGAGGCTTTCGAGAAACAAGCACTTCGTTTTTCCGATTCGTCCTAGTATCCGTCCCCTTCCGGCAGTTTTAGAAGAGAGTACCGCTGACGGCCCAGTGTCAATGGAGGTCTTTAGTTGCATAGTATTCGCGTAAGTGATAGTAGGATGCATTTCAGTGCCGCTCACTTCGTGGCAAGTGCAGGAGCCTGCGAAAACCTTCATGGCCATAATTACACTGTAGAGGTCTACATTGAGGGCCCACTCAACGAGGATGGGATGGTTCTCGACTTTCGAGACGTGAAGACACGCGCCATTCAGATTTGCAGGAGCCTTGACCACCGAGTTCTCCTTCCTGGTGAGTCAAACGTGATCAAGATTCGCGATTTGGATGATACCGTTGAGGTGCGTGTTGGGGAGAAGAGATACATCCTTCCAAGAACAGACTGCCTTGTCTTGCCACTAGCTGCAACAACAGCCGAGCTGTTGGCGGAATTCATTGCGGGCAAGATTGAGATTGCGAGCTCTCACTTACTTCGCGTCTGCGTAGCTGAGTCAGAGGGGTCTGTGGGATGTTTTGAATCAAAGAAATGATTATTGACTGCAATGAGGCGAACAAAATGGTTGTAGATACCCAGAATGAACGACCCATGCACAGGATTCAGTTGAACAAGGTAGGGATTAAGAATCTCAAGACCTTCTTCATAACTGAGCGAAGCGGAGTCAGGCATCATTACATTCCAACTGTTGAGCTGACCATAGACCTTCCTGCTGACATTAAGGGCATTCACATGTCTCGTCTTGTTGAATCGATGACCGAGATCATCAGCGATGAGTTTAGTGTGCACGACTCAGTAGAGGATCTTCAGATTCGAATCCTCCAAGCTCTCGCAGAGAGGCACTTGTGTACGCACGGCGAAGTACGTTTTGATTTTGAGTTTGGCTACACAAGCAGAACTCCCGCTTCGAAGAAGCGTACATGGGAAGTCTGTGACGTCACTGCAACAACAATCATGGAAGAAGGAAAACCGATTCGCCACAGCGTTGAAATCCAAGTTATTGGAAACACTGTGTGCCCTCACTGCATGGCCAACAACGAGGGGCTGACTCACATGCAGCGAGCCATTGGTACACTCAATGTTGTTGGTGTGACAGAACAGATTCCAAACTATGGCGACATGATTGAGGTCATTGAGGGGTCATTCTCTAGCAGGACATATTCGCTTCTGAAACTAGAGGATGAGATGTATGTCACGAAGAAGATGCACGACAATCCGCTGTTTGTAGAGGATGTCTGCAGGAATATTCTCCAAGGAGCGAAGGAGAAGTTCAGTGTGAGGACTCTGGAAGTTTCGGCAGAGGCACGGTCTCTTGAGAGCATCCACAAGCACGATGTGATTGCAAAAGGTCGAATTGTGACCAACGGTGATTAGACATCTTCACAAGCTGCTATTCCCATTTCCATTTGAACTTGTTATCTCCCGATCGTTTGGGAATAAATTCTGATAAACCTTCAAGTGCGGCTTTTGTTTCGTCAGAGTCTTTCCCCAGTACGAACTCGATGTATGCGCCTTCTCCCTTTTCTATACGGTAGACTCTGGTGAATATTTCAAAGATGGTGTCGACAACCTTCTTGAAATCACGAGGCTTGTCATCGAAATGCCTTGAGTAGATGTCATCTGACATTTCCTCTTCGACTATGCCCATGTCTTTGAGCATCTCAACATGCTCCTTCTCAAGCCTGCTGGTCGATGGAATGTACTTGTTCCCTGAGACCTGGAAGTACAGGTGGTTTCCTCTCTTCTTGTACCTGGAGTTCACCCAACATCCACCAACAACTACCATGCAGTAGTTGCCACCCTTCGCCACGGTAGTCAGCTTCTCCAGAGCGTACGCTAGACCTTCTCTTGGACGAGCTTTCCGGTGTCGCGCTCGATCCCGGTCTACTGATACAGAAGCAGATGCTAGGACTTTGGCAATCATCTCAGGATGGATTCTCAGCAAATGCTCGACGTACCTCTTCAAGATCTCTCCGCCCAGCTTCATCAACCTCTCTCTTCTCAGGTTTTCTTGTTGCGAGCTCAATTGCTTCCTTCACCTTGAAGTCACTCCATCGGCTCATCAACTCCATGAACTCAAGCTCTTCATCAGGATTGAGTTTGCCAGCTGCAATCAGTTCGTCTCGCATCATCTTGATCTGTTTCTCAGACATGCCACATTCCTTCTCGATGTCCCGAACGAGGACGTAGACATAAGCCTTCTGGACTCAACACCCTCTCCCCCTCTCTTCTGGTGGAGCGAGTTTTCGAACCCCCTGTAGAAATCCACCACGTGACCTCTAGATTGGCCCTGTCCTTGTATTGCCCTCATTATACCACAGTGATACGCTCGTAGTATCTCCCCAATGTCCAGATAGTACACAACCTTATTACAAAATACAGTGGAAGTAGAGGTGAGCTGTACCATAGTAACAGAATACGGAGACACGAACGATGGCCGAAAGCGAACCTCGCCCAACCTCAACCCTTCAGAAGAACGCGGAAGTCTTGCACACCCTCTACGGACTGCTAGACAGTGACCGTGAGCCGACTGACCAGGACGCTAAGAGCCTACGATACCTCTACGCCTCATCCTAGGTCACTTTATGCTCCTCATTTAATTATGAGGTGGTTTTTCGCTGTCTTTGTGTCCCTCCCGGCAAGTAGACAGGAGATCGGAAAACCGTGGGGGTAGACTCTTGGGTCAACCCCCACACCACCTTTTGAAAATCACAGTAATGACAGGACAATCTGTGCCGCTGTGTCAAACATCCCACTCAAGACTGCATGTTCTGTTCAGTCTGAAACGAAGCTCTCCTGCTCATCCCACGGGCTGGTCAACTCAGGCACTGTGAACTTGGTCAGAAGAAGCGCCACTACTCCTGTAATGGGCAACGGCAAGTTAGTTGGGGTAGGAGTTCCACTTGACATAGGCAAGAAAGCCGCAATCAGCAACTGAATGGCCAAGAGCAGTACCACCCTCTTGGCGTACTGATATCTACTTAGCTTCTGGGTCTTGGCTGCATCGTAAGCGATCTTGGCAGCATATACACTAGGCCAAAACCAGATTATGAAGAAAAGGCCGAATGGGGAAACGGCGAAAGAAGCATCGTGCATGGAGGACCAGACGTATTGCCATAGAGGTGCCCACATAACAACCATAACATCTTCTGCACTGACTATCTGGATCATAACATTGAATGGCGTGACCAAGCACACAACTAGAAGCGCGTATCCTACTTTCTCAGTATGCCAAAACGTCATTTCAATCGTCCCCGGATTGCAGAAATTTTCCAAGCCTTATTATTGCTTCGTTACTCGCCATCGGAAGATCGCTATTTGTTGGCTTCTGCACATTATTGCCTAGAGCACAAGTATTTACTTAGTATCTGAGTCGTTTTTTGTTACCTGAGTATGTCTCACTCACGGATGGATTTGTGTTTTGCAGACAAGCTCAATTGACGATTATTTGGTGATTGTAATGGTACTTAAAGCAACATCAGAAAAAACATTGCTGAAGGACAATCTGGAACAACTCGTGGCAGTTCACAAGTTCAGTTCCGTGTCTGAGATGGGCGAACGCTTGGAGATTGACACCGAGACTACACGCGCACTCCTTGATGAGCTTCTCGATGAAGGACGGTTGGAGGGTACTCTCGATGAGAGGGGAGACCGCTTCTTCAGTAGCAAAGTGAAAGTTTCAGATGCACCAACTCTGCCATCTTCTCCAGAGCTAGTCTTTGAACATCCTAACACCAAGAATGGATTGTACGTAGCTATCGCCGGTCTGGTCACGATTGTGATGGCTCTGGTCTTCCCGAACATCTCGATTGGTTCTCTCGCATTCGAGGACATTAGAGCAGTATTTGTGATGGTAGGAATTGTCCTTTTCCTCGGAGGCCTCATGTTCATCAGTCGACGCGAGTCAAAAAAGCGCATTGTCTAATACTGTGTGAAGTTCGCGAACCAACGATTGGGTCGGTCCAAGACTTGGAACACGTGTTCCAAGAGCCACGACTCCGCGCATAGACTGACGACGCAGCTGGACTGTCCATGTAGAGTTGACCTGAGAATTGATTTGGTAAGTAAGAGTTATATTCCTAAACCCGCACAGAAATCAATCCACCAAGTAAAGGCGGGAATACAAACTCATAGAGAGAAATACCGAATCAACAACAGCGACTGGCTTGGATTTTCATTTCAGTCAATGGAGACTTTATTCTCAGTATGTTGGCAGTACTAACCTGCAGTGTGTACTAGGTGGATTCGTCAACGCTACATAGGAGTGTGACAAACCTGAACAAATATCCAACTAAAGATCCGGTTCTTGTGACGTGTGGACTACCCTACGCAAGTGGGGAGATGCACATCGGTCACCTCAGGACTTACGTCCCGGCTGATGTGTTTGTTAGGCTCCTAAAGAAAATGGGAGTGGACGTGACGTTCGTCTGCGGGTCTGACACCCACGGTACTCCAGTTGTCATAACAGCTGAAAAGGAAGGGCTAACGCCGAAAGAGATCTACTCGAAGTATCATCAGCATTACCTTGAGACCTTTCCCAAACTGAATATTCGCTTTGACAATTATGGAAATACTGATGATCCCGAGAACATTGAGAGGAGCATTCAACTAGTTGAGACATTGCAGAAGAACGGACACATCTATCCGAAGGAGCTTGAGTCTCCTTACTGCAGTCAGTGTGGACGGTCTCTTCCCGATAGATACGTCCGTGGAGAGTGTCCATACTGCCACGTTGATGCTCGAGGTGATGAGTGTGACCAGGGCTGTGGACGATACTTGGAGCCAGGTGAGGTTCTGAATCCTCGATGTGCCGTATGTGGTTCTCCTACGAGACCCGTGACACGAACACACTATTACTTCAAGCTGTCAAACTTCACCAAGTTTCTGGAAGATTTCCTACAGCGAATGGGCGGGACGAAGAACGCTCGCAATTCCGCTCTGAGCTGGGTGCGTGAGGGACTGAGGGATTGGTGCATAACTCGTGACCTAGACTGGGGAATCAAATTCCCACTTGACAAGGAACTGACTCTGTACGTCTGGGTTGACGCACCGATTCACTACATGTCGAGTACGGAGCAATGGGCAAAGGCAATTGGTCAACCCGATGCGTGGGAGAAGTTCTGGAAGCCCGGCAACGGTCGCCTTGTTCATTACATTGGGCAAGACATTGTACACCATCACTGTATCTTTTGGCCAGCGATGCTAAAGGGCAGTGATTACAACCTGCCATATGCAGTGGTTGCCTCAGGTATGGTTAAGATCGAAGGTCACAACTTCAGCAGGTCTCGAGGCTATGTAGTGTGGATCAAGGAGGACTATCTCGACAAGGGTCTCGATCCAGATTACCTGCGGTACTACGTGGTGTCAGGCAGCTCGCATACAAAGGACTTAGACTTCGCATGGGATGTTTTCCGTGACAAAGTAAACAATGAGCTTGTGAACACCTTTGGCAATTTCATCTATCGAGCCTTGCACTTCACGAACAAGAACTTCGGAGAAGTGCCTAAGGGTGAGTTCGACCCCAAGCTTCGCAAGGAAGTAGAAAGGACGATTAGGGGGATCACTGATGCTGTCAACGAGTACGAGTTGAAGAAGGTCTCTGATGAGATTCTTAAGCTGGCTAGAATTGGCAACGAGTACTTCCAAGCCGCAAAACCGTGGGAACTTGTCAAGTCCGACAAGGACAAGGCTGCAGAGATTCTCTATAATGCTGTCGCCCTAGTGAAGGCACTTGCGGTTCTTATTGAGCCTATCATGCCGTCTGTGGCTGAGTCTATCTGGGGACAGCTGGGTTATGAGGCTGCTGAGATTCACAGTGTTCCCATTGAGGAGGCATTGAACTCTCCGGAGGTTGGCAGCAAGCTTGGAACACCAAAGCCAGTGATTGCCAAGATTGACGACGATCAATTCGCAAGAATAAAGGAGACCATAGCGAATCGCATAAAGGCGGCTGAGGCTGCTGAGCGTGGTGAAACTTTGGAGGAACCAGAAGTGACCGTAACGTTCGATGAATTCAAACGCATGGACATCAGAGCTGGCCACATTCTCGAGTGCACTCGTGTGCCAAAGACCAAGAAGCTACTTCTGCTTAAGGTCGATCTAGGCACCGAGATCAGGGAGATTGTAACAGGTCTTGCTGATCTCTATAAGCCAGAGGACTTGACAGGGAAGACTGCATTGTTCCTCGTCAACTTAGAACCCAAGAAGATAGCAGGCATTGAGAGCAAGGGGATGATTCTTGCAGTTGAGAAGGCTGGTGAGCCGGGTGCGTGGGTCCCTGTGACAGTTGAGGGAGTTCCACCTGGCAGCAAGGCTGCTTGAGATATTCAGTGTAATGGAGCTAGCGAAAAATCACGCTAGCTTCATAGATTCCTTTTTATGATTTCATACTCATTCCAATTTACCCGCGTTATCCGATAAGTTCAAAGTTAGACTGGTGTGAGAAATTCTCATGAAACTCGGTGAGATTTATCGAATGATTGTAGATATGGGGATCGAAGCAGATCCCAGAGGAAAGGAAAAAGTAGACAGAATACTTGTGAAATCCGGAGAGCAGCTTGAGAAGCTCAAAGGCAAGAAACGAGAATTTGCTGATGAAGACGTCACTTGGAATCCTTACACTGACTGCCGGTTACTCTATGGTGATGCAGACCGAGAGGTCGGTTCAGTCCTCTCAGGTATCGATATCTCACCTGGCGAGATTGCCCTCGCAGATATCATGGAGAGCAAAGGGGACAAAATCGACCTAGTTCTTGCTCATCATCCACATGGCATTGGCTCATCCAATCTTGATTTTGTTATGAAACTACAGCCTGAGCATTGGGCGAAGCTTGGTGTTCCAATCGCGCAAGCAGAATCAGCGATGGCTCCCAGATTGAAGGAAGTTCATTTCCTATTCAAAGCAAAGAATCACACTCAGACAATTGATGCTGCTCGTCTGATCGATATGCCATTCATGTGCGCTCACACTCCGGCTGACTCTGTTGGCTATGTATTTTTGACTTCATATCTGAAAGAGAAGAATCCCGACACACTGGGGGACCTAGTAGAAATCTTGCTTGAGATCCCAGAGTATCAAGAGGCTGAGAAAGTGGGTGCAGGACCTGAAATCCTCGTTGGTGGTGACTCAGGTAGTTGTGGGGAGAAATTTGTATTCTTCACAGGTGGCACCTCTCCTGGACCTAGAGCAATTAAGATGCTCGCAAGAGCAGGCATTAGCACCTTTGTTACTATGCATATGAGTGACAAACTCAAGAAAGAATGCGAAGCAGAGGGATTGTATGTCGTCATTGCGGGTCATGACAGCTCGGACTCCATTGGGATGAACATTATTCTTGATGAGCTGGAGAAGAAAGGACTCAAGACATACGCATGTTCAGGACTCTTCAGACACAAGCGAACCAACTAAATTGTAAAGCAAATGTATAATCCTCCCTCTACCACATCACACTCAATCTTCTGACTGACCGAGTCTATCCAGAGCTGACCTGAAGAAGTCCTTCATAGCTATTGTCCATCCGGTTGTGTCGGCATCGGGGTAAATCACCCTGAAGGCCTCTCTGACTGGCCCATCGGACAATAGGGTCCCAGATTGTGTGGTCCTTATTATCATTGGAGAATCATTACATCTCATGAGAGGACTAGGTAAGTGGGTTAGTGCAATAGCACGAAACGCGCGACTGAAAGCCCGAAGGAAGAGTTCTCAGAAGTCTTCCAGAGGGAAGTCCTCACTCCCCACAAGGGACCAGACATTAGGTCCCGGGGAGTCCGCGGCTGTTCACTATGTCCAGTTGGACCTTTTCAGCTTTGGTGACGAGGCTGGAGTGAGTGATGATGACCCCGCCGTGGTAAGAGCTGTGGAAAGACTCTCTGTCGCTGGGACTGATGCACCAGCAACAAGACAGGAGAAGGAAACCAGGGCTGTGGGAGGGATCTCATCTCGATGAACACAGACAGAGCCCCTGCTGATTGTAGACTCGTCAGAGTCTGCAAGGTGGTGACACCGGGCAGGGGAGGGGTGGAACACAGAAGTTTCTTACAGTTGAGGTTCACTCTCAAAATGTAAAAAACGGGTTATAAGCGAACGTAACTCCAAACCCTACTGGATATCCTCTGCACCAAAACGAGAATCAACTAGCCTTCCTGCGGCTTGTGGAATCTTCCAATGATGTCATCCTGAACGTCCTTGCACAGGTCCACAAAGTAGGCACTGTATCCAGCAACTCTCACGACCAGATTTCGATACTCGTCAGGATTTCTTTGGGCGTCAAGAAGGACCTCTGTGTCCATCATATTGAACTGGATCTGCATGCCGCCGAGCTCAAAATGGGACTTGAACAGAAACACGAGGGAGTCCAAACCCTCCTCTCCAGACACGAAGCTGGGGTCCAATCCAAGTGTATAAGCGACTCCATTCGGATATAACGTATAATCAACACTGGCGACAGAGGAGAGAGCTGCAGTCAAGCCACTCTTGGGAGCTCCCATCGCAGGTGACGCGCCATTGCTAAGAGGAGTTGTTGGCATTCGTCCACTCGGCAATGCACCAGTAAAGGCTCCAAATGGCACATGAGTGGTCACCGAGTACATTCCTGCAATGAACGAACCGCCTCTCTTGTTCGTGTGCTTCTCTACCTCCTCGCTGTAGATTCGCGCCACAAGTTGAGCATATTCGTCGACGAACTTGTTGTCATTGCCATACTTGGGAGCTTTGTTCAGGAGCATCTGTCTGAGTGGCTCAGCATCATCGAATCCATCCCTCAAGGCGTCTACAAGCTCGCTCATGCTCAGTTTCTTCTCTTCGAATACGAGCTGATTCAATGCTGCAAGAGAGTCCGCAACGTCAGCCATTCCAACTCCTTGGACGCCAGTGAAGTTGTACCTTGCAGAACCTGTTGTTATATCTCGGCCAGCGTCAAAGCAGTCCTCTACACAAAGCGAGAGAAATGGGGTCGGCATCAATTCGATATTCGCAGTTTCAAAGTGGTTTGAACCTTCTGCCATCAATCCTACCAAGTACGAGACCTGTTTTCGGAAGGCCTCAATAACGTCGTCCATTGATTGGAACTCCAGCGGATCACCGGTTTCGAGTCCAAACTGCATTTCCAAGAGAAGGCTCTCGCCATTGTTCAAAGCGAGTTCGAGACACATGGCGAGATTGAACAGGGCCGCATCCGATGATGTAAAGCTAGTCCCAAATGGGGCCAGTTCTACACATCCAACGGTTGCATAGTTCCTCGCCTCTTCTGTTGGAATTCCCTTTCTCTCCCATGATTTGACTATCACATCATCATTGAACATGCCAATGTTGTTTGTTCCAGATGCTACGGTTGATGCGACTTCCCTCAGGAGCTCATGTGGGCTCTCATGATGAATTCGGATGTGTACATTTGGCAGGGGCAGCCCTACATTCTTTGTTGCTTCTAAGATTATGTAGGTCATGTCGTTAGTTGAGTCGACTCCTTCCTGATTGATGCCGCCAATCGTTGCAGCTTGGGTCGTCAACAGGCCATCGAAATACATGCCAGCAAAATTATCGTAGACTGGAGCCATTTCGTTTGTCTTTATCCACAACATCTCAATGAGTTCTAGTGCTTTCTCTCGGTCTAGTGTTCCAGACCTAACATCATTCTCATAGAATGGTTGAAGGTACTGGTCCATCCTTCCCATTGAGATGGCTTGCCCATCATAAGCTTCAATGCTCAACGCCAAGTGAGTGAATCTGATGAACTGAAGAGCCTCATGGAAATCTCTCGGCGGCTTTCCCGGAACTCGTTGGCAAATCTCAGCAATTCTCTCAAGCTCTTCTCTTCTCTGACTATCTTCTTCCTGTTTGGCCATCAAAGCTGCTTCTTCGGCATAGCGCGTTGCGAACTGGATAATTGCTTCAGCAGTTATTCTTGCAGCACTGTAGAATTGAGCTTTGGCAGTAGACTCTTGGTCGGATTTCTTGCTCAGCTCATCAGCTCGTTCCGCGGCCGTTGTTCTGATCTTGTCGAACCCCACTGAGAAGAGCATTGGGTAGTTTATGCTCAGGTGGCCAAACCCTGCTACCTCAGTAAGAAGAAACACCGAGCCAGAATACAGAATCTCCATTATGTTCTCGGGAGTCTTCTCTTCCGCATGTGCCATCATGGATTTATCTGCCCAGTATGATTCGATTTCGCTGTGAAGAACTTTGATGTCCTCATCTGCAATGGCGATTGGGCGGGTCTCTCGCGTTCTTATTTCTTCAAGTTCGGGTAGTATTCGCGATCCGTGTGCTTCAGGATAGAATACAGCTCCTCGAGGCTTGTCCGTAATGACCCCGACGATTAGCTCATCGTAGAGTATCCGGACCGGAATGCCTGCTAACATGTGTTCAAGAGCCTTTGCCTGTCGAATTATCCTCGGCTCACCCTCAGTCTGCTTCATGGATTCCGTGTACAGTTTAGTTCTTTCAATACTCAAGCTTGACTTGGATTCCAATACGTGACTCCGCAGTGCCTGACTTCTAGAAGTTGCCATTTCCAGTTCACCAATCCTCACCCTATTCGGTCTGTGCTATAAATCGTGCGTTCAATCGATGCCACGTGCAGAATGTCCGAAACTCCTCGGACTACACTCACCTGATTTTAAGAATGAACTCTGCGATTCTGTCCACGACAACGTCAACTATCGCCTTTCCCTTCTCCTTTGTCGCTCTGGTCGAGTAACCAACAACACCAGAGTCCGAGTAGTCCTTCATGTTGAATGCACTAGCGACCGATGGCGTTGGAGAGAACATGTCTGGTTCGATGAATCCTGGTACTGGTGATCTTCCTGGTTCGTCGACTCGCCTATCATCGAGGACTCTTTGACCGACATGCCATGCGACAGAGGTCTCTGTTTCGCATGCATGGAAAAAGGGGGGGGATGTAGTTTCGCGTATCTTGTCCATGGCCATCCCCCACCAGTCGAGAGAATACACTTTCGCTTCCACACACTCGTGGAGCAGATGTAGTGCAGTGCTGATAGCAGTAGAGTTACCACCGTGTCCATTGATGATGATGATCTTTTTGAATCCATGAGATGCAAGTG
>JAUVHR010000170.1 GCA_030593165.1 Candidatus Thorarchaeota archaeon | reverse complement strand
GCGTGATCTCTTCGATAGGGGCAGAAGCGGGAGTTAGCCCAGTTGGTTCTACTACTGCATTATTGTCAAAACTTAGTGGTGCGAACACCATTGAAAAGCATAAGACAAAAGCCAGAAATAGAACCGAAGCTTTCTGTTTTATCAATTTTATTTTCGTCTCCTCACGATTAGTGTAGAGAACTGCAACACGCAAATTCGATGACAATCTCGAAAGATAGCATCGGTTCTGCGGTGCATACCATTCCAATGTCCGCCAATAATCTGCCCGCGGGACAGGCGGACGGATCTCCTCAAATCCGCGTTCTCTACGTCTTATGTGATTGAACCCGTTTCGGGTTTTCGGTGCTATTAAGGGTTTTGCCGGCGATGTAACCAGATAAGGGCGTATAGAGCCCCTTTTCGGCCATAGGGTACTCAATATGGCGTTCTGTTTGTATATGACGGGCCAGACTGTCTTATCGGCCGTCAAAAGCCATCTTCACAGGTTAAATCTTTTGTTTGAAGCGCTTCTGAGCATCTTAACTAACAGAAGTACTACTTAACAAATGAGCACCTATGATTAGTAGTCCGAAGATCTACTTTAAACTACGAACCTCTGGCCAGTCGTTTGATTCCGTCCACTATCTCTTGAATCATAGTAACTGCTCCAATCAGCTCGACCCTCGGCTCACCCGTGGCACGCTCATCCGGAGCTCCCGCAACTTGACTAATCCTGCGTCCTAGACCTTCAATCAATCCTCGAAGAGCATCCTTCGCTGAGGACTCCAGACTGCTCCCTTCTACCAAAGAAATCAGTTCCACCAAGTCTGTGATTATGGCGTCAATAACCTGACCTGCTGTCTCAGTTCTGCGGCGGAGCTCCTCTAGTTGAATCGCAGCCTCATTTGCGAGGGGTGTTTCCGCAGCAGTCGGCGGGGCTCCTGATGCAACTGCTTCCTTGAGCAGTGCAATCTCATCCTGAAGAGCACCGATTGTCTTATCCTTCTTAGCAACAAGAACAAGATGCTCAGCCTCCAAGTCAGCGGCCGCCTCAGTAGGAACACTAGGTTCCGCGGCAACAGCCGGTTCAGCAATCTTTACTTGGAGTTCAGCGAACTCAGCCTCCCGAGATTGGATGCGACTCTTCAGTTCGAAGACTTCATCCTGCAAGGTGGAAAGGCGTGTTTCCTTCTCGGTTATGAATTCATTCAGCTGTTTGTTTTCACCTTCCAGCTTCTGAACCTCACTGCGAGCACGTTCCACTACCTCCTTTGCTTCCTTCAACTCTTCGTTGATCTTGACGAAGTCGGGATTAGGAGGAGCGATAACGAGCTTTGCCATAATCGCGAACAAGAGGGATATGCCAACCAGATAGCCAGCACCAACCAGAACAGACCCAAAAATGAAATCAGTAAGCCATTGCAGCATTGCCACAAACACGTCCCATGATCCCATAGTCACTTCGGGGGACCACCACCAATAGGATCCGAACCCTGCGTATACCACTAGCACTACTGCAATAAGAAGACTCAGAAAGCCGCCCAGCAGAACAAAGTTACGTTTCTTAGAGTCCCGCTCCATGTATCTCTGGTAAAGGAGCATGATTGTTCCAATGAATATTAGTGGCAGAGCATATGGAATGACAGCCACAAGATCACTGCCAGGGAATTGAAAGTCGATTAGAGTACTAAAGTCAGGGTTTGTAATTGGAGCGGTCAATCTGATTCCTCCGCGAATGTACACACTGAAAGGACAATCGACCGAATAAATACTCTCTGTGAACGAATACAAGTGTCGCAAATTTACTTCGAGAATTCAAAATAAAGAGTGAGTGGTCGAGAGAAGAGAAACACTCTGCCCGGCCTCCCGAACAGAATGAGTATTGATACTACTCCCGCCACATAGTGGCCTTTTCGACCTCGTGGTCCTCAACTGCCATCTGTAGTGCCTTGAGGAGCCTCAGTGCCTCGTCAACAGAGAGCAAGAACGCCCCTTTGATGTCACGGTCTTCTCCGATTGAGAGTCTGATTTTGCCATCGTTGACCCAGCCTTCAGGAGTCTTCTCTGGAGGTTTGAGTTGCAGCTCCAGCCAAGTCCGCCTTTTCTGACCCGTTGCCCGGTCATCAAAGAAGTGCTTGACCTGCAGACGGCGCTCGTATACAAATTGTTTGTCAGCCATTGGTTTGGGACACTCCGGTTTCTATTTGGACGTCATTTCCTCGTCCTCACTCTACATATGTGCACGAACCATTATGATATCATTTCTCGGTGCAACCGAGTAATCTGTAACTTTGTATATTTCGCACTCAAGAAAATGCTTATCTTAGGACCCGGAACAGTTTCGATTGGACGGACACCGAACTATGCCACTTAGACCACGCTCTCTTGCTCGACAAGCGGCTATTGTCATTCTTATGGCAATGCTGCTGATGCCAAGTCCTCTCATTACTGTATCCTCGAACTCTGTGTTTGTTGATGCGACTATAGAAAGAATCGACCCTGCTCTAACGGTCAAGCTCTCTCAGGTTGATGCCTATGAAATGATACCCATTATCCTTCATTTCTCTGAGGGGACAACATCCGAAGAAGTGCTTGAAGCAGTATTCAAGATGGATGTTGATGGGATAGAGATACGTCATGTTTTCAGTATAATACCGATGGTGTCAGCGTATGCATCTCGCAACGCAGTGCTGGCTCTGGAAGCAGTAGATGTCATTCAGGGGGTTTCCTTGGACAAGGAGATAACTATCGAAACGTCGAGTGATGTTCCTCCAGCGATAGTGGATCAGAATGGATTCGGTTATGTTCACCCTGATGCGCTGGTGGGTGTTGAAGGTCTATGGAACGAAGGCTACGATGGGACTGGCATCACGGTTGCTATCATAGACAGCGGCGCCATGGGAAACCACCCAGATTTGAATGATAGAATAATCGGGTTCATAGACCTCGTAGAAGGCACCGAAGACCTGGACCCATCAGATGGCATCGATGCTTACGACGATAACGGACACGGTACTGCATGCGCTTGGATGGTCGCCGGCACAGGCCAATCCAACGGCGGCGAGTATAAGGGAATGGCACCGGGTGCCGATCTTCTAATCATTAAAGCACTTGACGCAGCGGGTGTTGCAGACGATACGCTGATTGCCAAAGGCATAGAAGATGCGGTCCTTGCAGATGTAGATGTAATCAGCCTCAGTCTTGGAGGGCCGTGGCTTGATATTCCACTCTTCACGGAACCCACAGTGGCTGCAATCAAGGCAGCAATCGCAGATGGCGTCATTGTGACGGTGGCAGCCGGCAATGACGGTCCAGCTGCACTGACAATGAATACGCCTGGCATAACAGAAGAAGCGATAACCGTCGGCGCATTCGCTTTCGATGACATCGTTGCGGCATTCAGTAGTAGGGGCCCCGTCCATAGAACATCATCGAATCCGAAAGGATACTACGCAAAGCCCGACATCGCTGCGCCGGGTTATCGAATCCTCTCGGCCCGTGCGGCAGGTGCAGATTCGACTGAGTACCCCATCTACAACCAGTCACAATATGGAGATGCTTACACCATTTGGTCAGGAACATCCACAGCCACACCACTTGCTGCCGGACTAGCAGCTCTACTGTTGGACAAGCACATCGGACTGAGCCCAATCGAGGCCAAGGCCGCGCTTATGCTTGGTGCTACAGATATTGGCGAGGATTCTATGGCCCAGGGATGGGGAGTGGTCAATGTCACGCGATCTTCAGAAATCCTAAACTCAAGCTCTGGTGTCTTGACCCTGATGACCCCAAGAGAATTCCCTGCGCTTCCGGGTAGTCAGAGTGTGTTTGTTGCGGGTGATGAAAGAGACCCGCTCAATGTAACTGTTATCTCTACAGTCGGTCGTGGAACACTTACAGTTGAGATAACTGGGGATGCTAGCAGCTATGTGACTACCTCTGTGACATCTCTGATTGTGGGTGTAGGGTATTCCCACTTCGGAGTCGATTTGAAGATTCCAGAGAATCTTCCGCTTACGGCTGTGGGACAGTACACGGGATGGCTTTCGCTGATGGACGGATCTGTTGAGATTGCCGCGGTTGAGCTAAACTTCTCAATCACATCCTATAGAGGTTCGGTACTTGCAGATAGTTCGCATCATTCAGCAGAAGATCCAGATGATCCATCCTACTACAGATACTTCTCGGATTATTTGAGAGAACAGGGAATGACACTTGATGAGCTTGGTTCACCAACATATCCTCAGTATGTCGATACAGCTGGGCTCTCGAATTGTGAAACGTTTATGATTATGGACACGGAAACCGAATATACTAGCGCAGAGATAGAAGCCATTCATCAGTTTGTTGAAGAAGGCGGAACACTTCTCATAGTATCGGAGTACTATAACAGTCAGACGCAGAGTGCATCCTTTGGATTCGATTACTACAACGAAATCCTACAGCCCTATGGAATTCAATGTGAGCGATTTGAGATTGGCGGAAACCCAGACACCTCTGCAGGGGAAGTTTACGGAATTGCACACGGTGGGGCCGTTGATGCCGACCCACTAGTGGACGGAGTCTTCAATCTCTTTATACTGGCGGGAAGTACGTTAAGTGTGGACCCATCTGTTGCTGGTGCAAAGGGCTTGTTTTGGTATGATTCAACAAGAACTCATGCAATCGTGGCCACTGTCGAACATGGCGATGGCAGAGTCATTGCAGTGTCAGATGGTTCAATACTCTATGACAGTTCAGTGTATGATGCATTCAAGGCCGACGCAGACAACTTGCAGCTACTTGAGAATATTGCTCGAGCACTCCTGCCTGAGCGGCCCAGCGTTCTCGATATTGAGCTGAATAGGGAAGAACTCGGAGAACCAGCAAACGTCACAGCGTACATCTTCGATGATGATATCGAATCCGTTGTGATAACGATTACAACGCCAAATGGAACTGTACTGACCCCTACGGTTCAGGAGTCGCTTGGTTACCGCTTTGTTGCAGGCTTCATCCTTGAAACTGCCGGCTTCTATGAGGTTACTGTAACAGCCCAGGACGCAGACGGAAACACACGAGTGGTTCTGAGAACATTCCTTATGGAGGCGGATCTTGTTGATGATGTGGTTGTGCGGACAGTTGTATATTCTCTACTGGGAGTGGTTGCATTGGGCTTGGGCTACGTTGTGTTGAAGAAGCTCGGCATAGGCCGTCGTCGTGAGCGCGAGTGGGAGCCCACTTGGACTGAGGGTGAATCAGGAACTCCACCAACAGGGATGCCCCCGTCTATTGAATAGGACCCAGTGTGCTCTCAAGCTGTTCCTTCAGACGTTGATGTCTGGGCTTCAGAAGAGGCTGTGCTTCCAGAGTCGCACCAGCTTTGATACGTTCGAAGATCTGGTAAGCAACCCGGGCGCCCATACGTGAAGCCAGTACCTGCCCTCCGATAAGAATGCCGTCCATATCGGTCACAAGAGCGACCTTTGCAAACTCAGTGGAGTCCTCTAAGTATGTAACATCCGTTTCAATACCGAAGCTTCGAGCTGTTGTACTTGACAGGCCAACACAGATGATGTCAGTGCCGAAGATGTTATCATATTGAAATCGCAGGCCGATATTCTCATAGACTCTGCTACTACCTGCCGCGGCCACACCGGCTTGACGTCCCGCCCGTGCTGCGGCACTTCCAATTGGTATCAGAGCCGGAGCTTTGGTCTGTGGGTCTTGAAGTTCAACACAATCGCCTACCGCATACACATCCTCAACAGAGGTCTCCATACGCTCGTTGACCTTGACACCGCCCAAAGTTCCAATCTCAATACCCAAGTCGCGGGCAAGGTCCACATTCGGCTTGATGCCTGTCATGAGTATGACAGCTTCTACTGGGATTTCAGTTTCACCTAGACTTAGACCTGATACTTGCCCTTCACCATTAACTGAAGTTGGCGATTGTCCCTTATGGATCTGAATGCCATGAGGTATCCGTGATGCAAGTTCTTCTGACATTGGCTCTTCCAAGAGACGCCTCATGAATCTTGAACGAACAATCATGTGCACAGTCTTGCTCAGATTATGTAGACGCTCAGCTGCCTCTAAGCCGCTGAATCCTGCACCAACAATTGCTACGGACTCCACAGATGATAGCACCTGCCCCAATCGACTGGCATCAGCCATGTCTTGAATCGTGTAAACGCCCTGAAGTGATGTTCCTGGTAGGTTAGGAATAGCAGGAGTACCACCTGTTGCTAGAATGAGCTTTTCGTATGTGATGGTCGAAGTCTTGCCCTTGCTGTCACGGATGTCAAGGGTCTTGGAGCTAAGGTCTCCCGAGACAACTCTTGTGCCTGCTCTAACTTCTATCCCACGTTCTTTGAGAGCCGCGTGTGTCCAATCTCCTATGTCAAGGTCCGCAGTACCAGGAAACTCCAATGCGAGTGAAGAACCCGGTTTTCTATGAGCTTGTGCAGTCTCTTGTGTCAAAATGGTTACTTTCGAATCAGAAGCGAAATGCCGCGCCATCACTGCGGCATTAGCACCACCCGGCCCATAACCAACGATTACGATATTCATCCTTGCGAACTCCTTTGTCTCTGTCGTACAATCCTAGTGAAGAGTATTACTCCGAGAACCAAAGCACCGCCCCCACCTGCAATCAACAACACTACACTGAAATCTTCAACAACGGTCACAGTAACGAAAGACATCTCGGTGAAAGCACCCAAACGGTCCTCTGCTGCCGCATAAAGATCGTAGCGTCCTGCTGAAAAAGCTACGAGCGATACATCGATCGCATAAACACCCTCATCTCCAGTCAGGGTGAAGTTCAACCAAGAGCCGTAGAATGAACGCATTGCCAGCCACACTGAATCGGCGAGTGTGTATCCATCCACGATTATCCGCCCTGTGAGATGCTCTTCAATCAAAGGCCCAACTCGAACAACTTCTTGATCCACCTGTGCTTCTATTATCTCAAGCACGAGGTCAAGGCCTACCGAGAGTGCAATGGGGGGTAGCAGGAGGGTTTCTTCGCTGTCTGTCAATTCAAGAACAACACTAAGAACGTGGCTGACTCCGTACTCCGTG
>JAUVHR010000251.1 GCA_030593165.1 Candidatus Thorarchaeota archaeon | reverse complement strand
GTTCTAACAAACAATGCGACTCTTGAAATCGGAGAGGTGTACTGGTTGGAAGTGAGAGCATATGATGACTATGACAACTACGGTACTGCAACGTTCAAGATTACAGTCGATGATACGATAGCCCCAGAAATTACAGGTCCTGATGATGAGGAATTCGATGAGGGTATGCAAGGCGAAATGGGAATATCCTGGGAAGTCTATGACGAGTCTCTGCATAGCTATGTCATTTTGCTTAACGGATCTGAAATCGAAACAGGAACATTCGAGTTCCTCGGAGGCTATGTTGAATATGCGGTCATTCTCGACGGTCTTTCGGCTGGAGTCTACAACTACACCATTGTAGTAGAGGACATGGTCGGACATGTGGTAAGTGACACTGTGTTGATCACAATCACTCCATTTACGCTTCCCACTGATACGACTGGCACAGATATCGTACCTCAGGTTCCATTGACTACGGTTATGGTGGCTGCAGGTGTCATAGGAGTAGTTATTGTCATCATTATTGTGGTGCGAAAGAGAAGATGAGCCCTCTCTAATATGGAGGTTTCCCGCTTGATGCGTGGAAGCCTCCTTGCTTGTTTTTTGCTCCGACTCAAGCATGGCTGAGAGCAGTATACTCTCAGGCAATGTTCGAAGCTGCGACTAGGTGAAGGAAGGGCTTAGGTTGGGCTACAGCTAATCACAAGTCCGCCTAGAGAACAATGACCATCCTGACTGCACTAACGCTCATCGGGGTTTCCAGTAGTTCGACTTGGCCTCTCTAACGACTTCGACTGTAACACCAGAATTCTCCTTCTCATTCCCGGACTATACGGTCCAAAATCCCAATCGCCGTATTCCTCGAGTACCTCAAACCCGGAGAGTTGGAGTAGGCGGTCAGCTTCCTTATCGTCTATCAATGCTACAGCATTCTCGGTTTCAATCGTCCAAGTTTCTCCGTCCGAATCTGTTATTTCCAGGATGAACGTGCGGTATTGAATCCGATTTGAGAAATCAGCAACGAAGAGGCCGGAACGCTTTACGTGCCTGCCGTTTGTCGTACGCGCTTCTTCAGACCATTCACCTTTTTCTTGAAGACCGTCTCCGGGGTACAGGTCGAGAATGAACACACCATCCTCGGCAAGGTGTCTTCTAACGGAACTCAGGCATGCCAACTGCTGCTCCGTTGTTAAGCAGAATCGAAAGGATGCAGGAATAATCACAAGAGGAAATTCCTGTTGCAGGTCGAGATCTGTGACGTCACCCTTCAGAAATGACACTGGGGACCGCATGTTATCCGGAAGGTTGCTTGCCTTTGCTCGAGCCACCTTTAGCATCTGCCTTGTGGCATCCACGCCCACAACCTCATACCCTGCTTCTGCAAGCTTGAGTGCTACTCTTCCAGTTCCACAAGCTAGTTCCAGAATCGGTGAGCCGTACTTCTCTGCCATACTCAGATAGAAGGGAATGTCATCATTCAATATGAAGAGGTCGTAGTATTCAGCCGCATCCCTGTAGCTCTTGGTGGAGTTGAATTCTGGCATCGTTTTCTCCAATCCGGCCTGTTTCTTGATGAGTTCTGTTGCGTTAGAGAGTTCATCCGACTAGGTCTTGAGATTATCAGCTTCGACAGCTCGTCTGACAAGATCCTTGAACATCAATTCGACGTTATCACCCGTCTTGGCGGATGTTTCATAGTACATGGCGTTCCACATCTTCTGGACCATTTTCCCAGCCTCGGGCGGCACAAATCTATCTTTTCTGTCAATCTTGTTTGCCACTACGGCGACTACTGCATTTGGGCAAACAGCAATGAATCGGTCGTACCATTCGGTGACTTCGATGAACGTTCCCGGTCGAGTCACATCATAGACAATGAATGCCATGCTGGCACCAGCCATGTAGCGCCGCCTCAACATGCTGAATCTTGTCTGGCCGGCAAGATCCCAGAAGACAATATCAGCACTGATGTGTTCACCATTTGGCAGGTCAACATCTACTGTCTTCATAGCAATCGTAGTGCCAATGGTCGCCTTGTAGGTCTCACTAAACGTGCGATCGGTGAACCTCTTGATGCAACTAGTCTTGCCTACTCCTCCAGCTCCCAAAGCGACAAGCTTGAACTTGTGAGTAAGCACCCGTCTGGTCACTCTATTTCCCTTCTATGTTTCCTACAGATAATTGCCGTACAAGTATTAGGGTCTACCGCCTGAGTTCGGCTTGGCCTGCAGAGGATTTTTCACGACCTTGAACATCACAAAGAACAACCAGTATCAGGTGTGTGACAGTGAATCTTCCTCGACTTCTATTCAGATACCCCGGCGGCAAGTTCTATGCTCTTAAGCTGCTGCGGCCCTTCTGGCAGAATACTCCTCACGATGAATACCGGGAGGTCATGGTTGGGGGCGGTGCTGTCTTCTTCGACAAGCCAAAGGTTAGACACAACTGGCTGAACGACAAACACGAGGATCTGATGACTACCTATAGAGCAGTTGCTGACCCGGAGCTGAGAGAGCAGCTTGTGGAGCTGTTTGAGAAAGAGGTTGCCACCAAGGAACGACACGCAGAGATGAAGGAGTTCGTTCCAAGGAATGATTTCGAGATCGCATTGAAATTCTACTATCTGAACAGGACTTCATTCAGCGGCAAGACCAGATCACCATCGTGGGGCTGGCGTCCCGTTAGAAGTCTTCCACCCAATCGCTGGAACGAGAGAATCAGACCGTGTGGTGTAAAACTGGAAGACACAAGGATGACATGCTTAGACTTCGAGGATGTTGTCACTGCTCCCTCCTTCGGAGCGTCTACACTGCTATTCGTGGACCCTCCTTACTTTCACGCCAAACAAGAGAATCACTATTCCGAATCGTTCTCAGAGAACGATCACTACCGATTAGCAACGGTGCTTGAGAAGACGTCTCACAAGTTCTTCCTAACCTATGATGACTGCAAAGAGGTTCGCGAACTGTACAGTTTCGCCAGGAATTTCCCATTGGAATTCGTGTATCGAATTGACAATTCACGAGACCGGGGCGGGCGTCGCAAATACGGTCAGGAACTTGTCATAACGAACTACGATCCTCAGATAGCTGTGGATAAGCCCTTCACTCACACAGAGAATGAGGCTGCTCATTCTGAAATCGCCACAAGAATGATGGACCGCTCTATCAAGTCCCCATTCCGGTTTCCTGGCAGCAAGGCGCAGGCAATCAAGTACATTCGACCCCACTGGGAATGCAATCCACACACCGAGTATCGTGAGCCATTCCTTGGTGGTGGTGCAGTTTTTTTCTCGAAGCCAAGGGTTCCATCTATCTGGTTGAATGATATTGACGAAGGACTTGTCACTACATACAAAACAATACAAGACGCTGAATCATGCTCCCTTCTGATAGAACGAGTGAGTCAGGAAGAAGCAACAAAAGAGCGCCACACGGAGATGAAGCACTGGAAACCGAAGACGGCCCTGGACATTGCTCATCGCTATTTCTACCTCAATCGCACATCGTACAGTGGCATAATGAAGAAACCCGCATGGGGGTATCACCCGAAGAAGAGTGTCCCCCCAGAGCGGTGGGAACCACGAATCCTGCAAGCACACGAGAAGCTACAAGGTGTCAAAATCACATCTCAGGACTTCAAATCCGTAATCGAAGCACCCACACGAAATGATAGCGTCTTCATGTTCATCGATCCCCCATACTATGAGGCTGACCAGAAGCGGGCGTACGAGCACTCATTTACTCAGACAGACCATGCACGGCTCGCAGCCATCCTCAAGGAAACCGACTTACCCTTCTGCCTGACCTATGATAATTGCGAACCAGTTAGAGATCTCTATGACTGGGCTACGATAACTTCGGTCTCCTGGAGGTATCACACAGCAAACTCCCGAAAGGCCAGCAGGAAGATGGGTCAAGAACTTATCATTAGCAACTACAAACTCGAATAATGCCTTGAATCATGACCTGTCTTGAGATTGGCCATATGTTAAGTTCGCAAGAGTGATGTTGGCCTTCTGTTCAGGCTGCGCCTTCATTTCTTCCTGTTTTTCGAGTCCTGCTATTTCTGGAGGTCACAGAATGGTGTTTGGGTCCAGTCTGGGCGGTTTCTAAGGGAGACGCCATTACTACAACTGCTAATATGCAAAATGACAGTCCTTCTACTGGTTGTCGATGACGGTACGACTTGATTCAATCTCTAGGGCTTTCAGCGAAGGAAGGACGGTATGCAATAGACTTGGCTGCGTCATTCTGTACACGGGTGACAATTGCGCACTGTGTGATACCGCCCTGAAGGTTCTGCACGAGATTGTTGCCGAGTTCGGTCTTCCACTCAACATTGTTGCTGAGGTGGATATCGAAACAGCAAATGATTGCGACATTTCCGGCATTGTCGCTCTCCCCACCATGAGCATCTGTGGGAAAATCATTCCCGGATTACCAGATATCGATGACGTCAGAGGCGCTCTGATGAATGCAATTCTCAGGGGTTGTCTCTTTAGGTAGGCATACTCTGACTGTTCGCTTTGGTCTACACCCGCTTGAGGATAACCAAGTGCTCTGTGGCCATTCTGCTGTCCGCATAGCCCGATGCCGGGTTTATTTCTGATTTGAACATGGATCGAGAAATTATCGGGTCTACGTAAGTGACAAGATGCTTCCAGCCCATTTCCGTGAGATGTTCAACCAAGATTTCATCAATAGGAATTGATCTTGTCCTAATCTTAGCAGGCCCCACGAATATGCACATGTAATCCTTGACTCTCTCTCCGAGAGTCGCGAATGCGTTTATTGTGCCATGAAAGTATCTGTCATACAGCTGGATAAGGTGGTCCTCAACTATCTCCTTTCTGTAAGCTTGATACTTCTCGGAGTGAATGTGAATCTCATCAACAGAATTATACGGGAGTTCTTTCTTGCTCAACGACCTCACGTATTCCTCATTATGCCCCAGCCAGAAGAGTTCAAGCTTCGTCGATCTGATGTACTCCTGAGCTTGCAGGTAGGGCGGAGACGTAATGAGAATGTCTACATCTCTGTCTAGCTTGGTGTTGAGGGAATCAATCCCTGATATCAGCTTGTGCTTCACCGGTTGCGGATTGAGCTTGCTGTATTCCTTCATCTTATTGAGGAGCTTCTCAATCTGCTTTTCCAGCATTCTATGGAATGCAGTTTCCCAGTCTGTCCCCAGCAGCCGCTCTACCTTCTTCTTCGAGTGTTTGGACTTGTACAGTTTGTGCACTTTTTCATCACTGTATGAGAAGTATCTGGTCGCCTTCAGAAGAGGGATCGAGAG
>JAUVHR010000134.1 GCA_030593165.1 Candidatus Thorarchaeota archaeon | reverse complement strand
ATATGCATTCCTGTTGCGCATAGTACTATGTTGCGCTTGACCAAGCATGGCTATCTGAGTTGAACTGTTTCTGGAAGACCCAAATTGAATTAGGTAGTCCGCTTGGAGATTGAGCTGAAGCGGCAAAGCCCTGTTTAGCATCTACACAATGGGTACTCCTGCCGCAGCCTGAATGCCAAACGTGAGCAGCATATAGAGCATCATGATGAATACGGCAATCATCGAAACGGCCTCAAGGTTGTTTATTTTCTGATCGTCCACTATCATAACCCTCAGAATGAACATCGAGGGGAACGCGAAGAACAGAAGAACAACTGAGAACAGGTCGATTGTGATTGAGCCTCCGAAGAATGCAGTCGCAAGGAGTGTGTAACCGAAGACCACAAAGAAGACCTGCACAATCCCTCCAAACGCGTTGGACAATGCAACTTCGAGTTTCTCTTTCCTGTGACTGGATGCAACGATGATGTACTCAGGCGTGCCTCCGAAAACCACGAGAAGCAGAGCAGCTTGGATGAAGTTTAAGCCAACCGTGTCTGTGGTATAGGTAGCAAAGCTCGCGAGAGCTTCACCTCCAAACATGGCTCCTATTGAAGCGACCACTAGAAGAACAGCCAAGGCCTGTTTAGTAATTGGTGCATGTTCATTCCCGGCCACGGGGGGCATGTCGGCAGCTGTTTCAACTGGGACCTTTCTCTTGCCAAAGTACTTGGTGATATGGTAGAGGTAGGCGATGAAGACACCTACTAGGCAGAGTCCGAACACTAGAAGCTCATCGCCTGTGAACACAGTTACTGAAGGAACGAACGAATGTACTATCATCATTGAGAGACCTACAGCAAGGCTGATGACTGCACCCATGGACAGCAAGTCGCTGCCAACCCACATTATGGCATCCGGAAGTTTGTAATTTCCTTGCTCGTCCTTCGGCAGGAAGAGTGAATATATTGCAAAGACAAGCGAGTTCACGAAGATTGTGGCAAGTGCAAGAACCCATGCCAGTTCGTACTGCCTGTTGATTATCAAGAAGGTCAAAATTGAGAGCTCTGGAATCACAGCAGCTAGTGAGGCGTATATACCTGAAACGTAGTCAGTCAGATTCATGTTATGTGCTATGCCTTCAACAGCGATAACAAAGGCCTCGCATGAACCTGCGATCAACATAACTCCGCCGACGACTTCCAAGATTGCCAGAGTAGAATGAGGCAAATGAACGCTTAGGAAATCGAGTAGAATTAGCGCGCCAACTATGGCAAACCCAATAACATATGATACCATCCAAAGCTTGACTTTCACAGGCAGCCACCGACATCCAACGTCCTACATCCTAATTAAATGTCACCTATGAAGGTGAACAATCTCGTTGACCACGTTCGTTACTCTGTAGCATTCTCAGCAAAGACTTTCTTCACGACTGATGTTGCCGTACGGCCCAATGCTACAAGTACTACCTGAATTAGGAAGGCCAAGATGAATATTCCCAGAGCTAGGCTGAAAACAGTAATCGCAATCGAATCAACAGTGAATTGAGAGAGATAATACTTCCAGAGAATGTAGTAGCCGTACATTCCCATGAACAGTATCAGGCCCACGGCGACACCGTACATGGTAACCACTAGCTTCACACCAGGCTTGTCTAGATCCACAGAGCCGATACCTTCACCAATCACAGCTCGACCGATTCTTCGATTAAACCGCACGAAGAAACCTATCGCACCAAGGAAGAAGAACAACGTGATCATCGAGCCGACGAGTAATAGGAAGACCGCTATATCGATCTCGACAACTTCAATTAGCCCCGATAGTGAAATAATCCTCGCCACAATAGCTCCAAGCATCATTATCGCTGTAACTATCTCTATCACGAACGTGACTGTAGCTGTGCCTCGAAAGAGGCCGCCCATATCTAGAGTATCCGGGATGATGTCCATCCCTTCATCGGGAGTATCGTTTTCAGACATTGTACCTGCCTCAACCATGCGATGGCTAGGAGAATTGGTATCGTATCCAGCAAAAAGCCTTGTCGGTATCTAGTTTTAAACAGGGACAAAGCCAAATACAAGAAGGATGACCAGAACACAGCTGGATTGAGAGAGTAATGACAAATTATCTTCACGACTTGCCATCGGGTCCAGACCCACCAATTGAGATCTATGTCATTGTAGAGTTGACTAGGGCAAGCAAGAATAAGTACGAGTATGACGGAGAGCTCAACGTCTTCAAGCTAGACCGAGTTCTGTACACATTCGCACCTTTCGACTACGGCTTCATTCCGCAGACGCTTGATTGTGATGGAGATCCCCTTGATGTAGTACTACTCATCAACGAACCAACGTTCACTTCGTGCATGGTTTATGCTCGTCCAATAGGCATCATGGAGATGGACGACGCCGGTAAGATAGATGACAAGATAATCGCGGTTGCTGTGAATGAACCCTACTTCCGAGATGTGAAGAGCATCATTGACCTGCCTCGAAGCCAGATTGAGGAGATCAAGCACTTCTATGCTACGTACAAGATTCAGGAAGGCGGCCACACAGAGGTCAAGAAGATACAGGACTTAGGTGAGGCACTGAAGACGATAAATAGGTGCATGCAGGATTACAAGACACCCCGTGATTCACCATGCGACGAGCTGATGAACTGACCAAAACCATCAAAACACATCTTGATTGAACCAAGAACCAACTCTGGATGGGATTCCTAAGATGACCAAGAGACTTCAATGCAAAGCAATCATCTTCGACTTCGATGGTACTCTTGCTGATAGTATGCCATTCCTGGAGATGATTGGCGTCCAAGTCATGATCAAGTATTTCGGAATCTCAGAGGAAGAAGCAACCGAAAGGTACAGGTCTACCACTGGGCTTCCATACGAACATCAAATCAAGATGAACTTCCCCGAACATGAGATGAACGAGAATGCAATCGAGGAATTCGAGAAACTCAAGATTGACCGCATTTTCGAACAGGAACTGTTCTCAGACACAAAGGCGGTTCTTCAATCGATCAGGGCCAAGAGCATTTCCATTTTTGTTTCATCATCCACATTCCAAACCACGATTACTGAGTACTTCAGCCGGAGAGGTTTGTCAGACTTCTTCGTAGAGATCTTGGGCTACAAACCGGGATTCGAGAAAGGAGCACACCACTTCAGACACGTGCAATCCAATCACAATTTCGATCTCTCTGATGTTGTTTTTGTAGGCGACTCGCTCAAGGATTTTGAGAGGTCCAAGGGTTTCTGCCGCTTCATCGGCATCAGTCATATGTTCAGTTTGCAGGAGTTCAGGTCCGCAGGACACAATGGACACGTTGTGGACAACCTTTCAGAAGTCCCGTCACTCCTTTGAGGCGCCATAGAATCTTGAGAGCAGTCGAATTTCTAATACATATCACGAAGACACTTAAGACGCACTCAGATTAATTGGGATTAATCTCATATTGATAGCGGAGAAACCGCACTATGAAGACCTTTGCGCTGCATTCCTACAAAGGCGGTACAGGCAAGACTACACTAGGCGCCAACCTTGCGGCACTTTTTGCACAGAAGGGAAAGAAGGTAGCAATGCTGGACCTGGATTTCCAAGCACCGAGCCTTCATACACTCTTTGGCATTACACCACGGACAGCTTATCTTAATGACTTCCTTAGCGAGAAGGCGTCTTATGAAGAAGTCCTCACCGACCTCACAGACTCACTAAAGACTAAGGGGAAAATAATAGTTGGCTTCTCCCAACCGAGTGTAGAGGCCATTCGCGAGCAGTTGGCAAAAGATAGGAAGTGGCACATGCAAGCCATCTCACAGTTGCTGGTAATGAAACAGAAACTTGAGGAGGATCAGTTCGACTACATGATTCTTGATTCGGCCCCGGGTGTACACTATAGCAGTGTGAACGCTATCGTTGCATCCGATTTCACAATCATAGTGGCAAAGATTGACAACTTCGATTTTGATGGAACTATTCATCTTCTGGATGAATTGTATGGACCCTTGAATAAGGAAACGCTTCTCCTCTTCAACAAGGTTGTTCCATTGTTGCTGAAGGGTAAGCACTCTGGAGTCACAGATACTGTGAAGGAGATGTTTGCAGAGAAGACAAGAATCCTTGGCTTCCTTCCTTGTTATTGTGAGGTTCCTCTGGGAATGGGAAGTGAAGTTCTCGCTGTGACTCAACCAAAACAGCCATTCATCCGTCAACTCAGAAAGATTGTCACTGCGATTGAGAAATGGTGGCCGTAGAATGATCCACGCAATCTACATACTTGTGGAAGGCGGTATATGCGTGTACAGCCGCGTCTATGATAGCGACCTTGCGGACCCATTTCTGATGAGCAGCTTCATCTCTGCCGTTTCCAGTTTCAGCCGCGAGGCGATAGGAGATGAACTAAGAGGAATAGAATCCAATGGGCGTTTCATCTTCGTTGCTGACCATGATCAAATAACAACAGTAGTCATTGCTGATGATCCGAACGAGATTGGACAGACCCTCATTGACTACATCGGTCTGAATTTCCTCAGTCGCTTTGGGAGTATACTGGTAAGCGGCGAATTGGAGGTGGCAACGTTCAAGTCCTTTGATGAGGTCTTGGAGAAAATGATTCCGCCGCAGATATCTACGGGAGCTATTATTGACCCGAGTGAGCCGCTAGATGCACTGAGCATCATTGAGCTACCGCCCAAGTTGAAGGACACCGCTTTGCTTCTGGTTAGGGAAAGGAGATTGACTCCATGGCAAGTTGCCAGAGAACTTTCCATAAGCGAGGAAAAAGCAACTGAACACCTCGAGGGACTTGTCCGTCTAGGAAAAGCGGGGCGAAAGAAAGTGGGTGAGCATCCGCTATACTTCGTGTAGGGCACGGCTTAGGACTCAACAGGAACGGGCACGGCTGGTCCCTGTCCCTTCACACGGTTCATCTGTTCAAGGATTGTTCGAATGTGTTCTTCTTTATCTTTGGGCACAGACACCAGATTTGCCTCTGGAAGATTCTCTAGAATCTCGAGAATCTGTTCCAACTTATTCTTCTTCATCTGCCTGCAGACAGCGTGGTCATATGCAGGGATGATAGTCTTTTCGGGATGACATGCTTGGAGCTGCTGGACCATTCCAAGCTCTGTTGCGATGATGAACTTCTTGTGGGGTGATTGAACCACGGTCCGAGCCATCATACCAGTTGACCCAACTATATCAGCCACATCCTGAACATCAGGAGGACACTCGGGATGGGCAATTGCAATTGCATTGGGGTGCTCTTCTTTGAGCAAGAGAATCTGAGCTTCGTCAAATTGCTGGTGCACGTAGCAATGCCCTTTGGAAGTGATGTCAATGACCTCTACTTTTGTACGGCGACGGACGTATTCTGCCAAGTTGGCATCGGGACCAAATAGAACCTTGTCTGCGCCAATGGATTCAACAACTTCAACTGCGCTGCCTGACGTACAAATGTAGTCAGCCTCTGACTTCGCATCAGCAGTGGTGTTCACGTAAATGACTACAGGAACTCCAGGGTGTTCTCTCCTTACCTTACGAATCGTTTCAGCGTTGACATAAGCGGCTAACGGACAGAGTGCAGCGGGAGCAGGAATGTAGACCGGAATCTCATTGGCCAGAACCGCAGCCATCTCAGCCATAAATCGAACACCTGCAAAGATGATAATGTCGAAGCCATTGCCCTCAGCCGATTTCCTTGCCAGCTGGAGTGAATCTCCAACGAAGTCAGCTATTTCCTGAATATCCAAGGTCTGATAATTATGAGCAAGAATGAGGGCTTTGCGTTCATTTTTAAGCTTCATGATTCGCTTCTGCAGGTCGGTCATCTCTGATGTCATCTTGAACACAGATTTCTGAGCTGAAAACGTGTTATTAATAGAATCTCAAACGGCAACTGTTGACTGCTTTGACCCAATGTGGCAACTCTTGCCATATCGGATGTATTTCGACTACGTTGGAGATTAGGTTAATTTATGAGGAAGGCTTTACTGCGTGACAGAATCAGCTCGGTCTGCTGGAGGCCTAAACACGAAAATCGGTCTAGTATCAGGAACAGAGGCAAGCGTCATAGATGATGCGAAAGAAGTAGTGGTTGCTCTTCACAACAAGGGAGCAGACGTGATACTCGAAAACAAGATTGCTGATGCACTTGACAGGAGGGGTGTAGGGCTTCGCAAGATTGACGCAGACGTGATAACTGTAGTTGGCTCGGACCGTTTTCTTCTCAGGACATTACTGCAGCTGGGAAGCACCAACATACCAATCCTTCCAATCTCCTCCAAAGGACAGATGGACTTTCTGTTTGATGTCACTGCAGCTAACTTCTCAACAACGGTCACTGAATTACTGGATGGTAATTGGACGAAAGACAGGAGAGCGAGGCTTACTGCAGAGATCTCCGGCAAGAAGACACCACCACTACTCAATGACCTTGCTCTGTTTGCGAAGAGAAGCGCCACATTGATCAGATACACCCTCTACTTGGATGACGAGGAGTTTTGGAAAGATGGCAGCGACGGACTCATCATAGCAACGCCAACAGGAAGTACCGCATACTCGATGAGTGTTGGCGGACCCATTGTGTTGAATCCCTCAGGAGTAATCACAGTTCTGCCAGTGAATAGCGTAAACCCAGCATTGCGACCACTTGTTGTTCCGGATTCAGTCACAATAAGAATCAACGACCTTTCCAGCCACGTTGCGGTGGAGGCCGTACTTGATGGACAGTTGAGATGGAAGGTAGATTCCACACCAGTCGTCATTCAACGAGCAGATTCGGATACAGTCTTCGTGAAGTTCTCGCAAGAACGGGTTGCAGCTCTTAGAGGAAAACTGCTGAGGAAGACAGAGGTCTACGAAGGACCTGCGCGTGGTCTACCTCCAAGTGCCAAATTGGTACTCAAGATATTGGAATATCAGGGGTATTTGACACAAAAGCAAATCATCGCCGAAACATTGCTCCCGTCAAGAACAGTGCGTCATGCGCTGTCAATTCTGATAACAGAAGGATTTGTTAAGAAGAGAACCTCGCTGAGAGATAGTCGACAGGGCCTCTACGGGGTAATCAAGAAGCCAACCAAGGACGGGCCGAAGTGATGCCATGAGTATAGCTAAAGACAAGATTCCCAAGTCGGAACACAAAGTGGTTTCAGAGATTATCTCAGGAGCTATTGACAAAGCGAAAGCAACTCTGGCGGGCAAGTCGCTCAAAGATGAGATGGGGCCGTTCTCCGAATCAATCGAGCTATTCCCCTTTGAGATCCTTCGTTCTTCAAAACAGGATACATCAAAACTCAGTATAGCTTCTCTTGTGAATGAGAAGCTAGCTCTGCTTATGAGGGACGCATTGGCGGAGGTGGCACTTGAAGATTATCTGCAATGCGCGACTCTTGCGCTGTATGGCCTCGTGCTTGGTAACTATAGCGATGAAGACTTCAGATTCGTCTATAGATACTCTCTTCAAAACGTAAAAGACAAAGTAAGAGTCGAGAAGTGGCTAAGGAGCGCCCTTGTTTTCATCTCAGCATGTGAACACAAAACCGAGAGGGAAGTGATGAGCGGAATCAGAAATTGGATCCGCTTTCTAGGCTCGCCACTTCCAAGTCCAAAGGCATTCATTGAGCATTGCACGGAGTTTGGTCTTGACATCCAGCCGCTTCTTGGAGAGGATGATTACCGCTTCGTTGACACATTGCGACGACATCCCGAGTACATCGAAGAGGCAATCAGTGAGAAGAAGTACAGGAATCTTTGGGCACTGACTAGGGAATGGCTGCCTGATATATTGTCCTCAAAGGTCTTAGAAATCGTGAGGAAACGATGTTATCAAGAAAGCCAAGACAAACTAGAAGACGATGTCAGTGTTTCAAGAGCGTATAGGACGCTCCACGACCACTTTGAGAAGACTGGATTCGGTACAGCAAGTAAGTCGGTTCTGCCAGTCCGCCTTCAAGAACTCCCAACTCCACCTCCCGCCGATGCAGTTGACCCCGAAGCCTTCGAGATGATCCCACAGAAACTGAGAGTCAGCCTCTTGCCCTCGGTGTACTATTATTCAAAACCCAAGACGGTCGAGATCATATTCCTTGGAGGTAAGCGGATAGGGAGAAGTGGTATAGTCATCAAGACTGACACAGGTGGGATCCTGCTTGATTTTGGACTATCTGTTGCAAACCAAAGGACACCTGAATGGGTACCAGAATTAGAGATGGTGGACACAGTCCTCGTCTCGCATGCCCATCTTGACCACGTGGGTGGCCTCCCGGTACTTTATGAGAGGTTTTCTGGAAAATGGTGTTCTACAGCGAAGACCGGAGCGATTTCTAGGGTCTT
>JAUVHR010000139.1 GCA_030593165.1 Candidatus Thorarchaeota archaeon | reverse complement strand
GCAAATCATTCAGTGTAATTGCCATGGGAGAAATTGTCCACTCAATACCAATCTCTACACTATCAAAGACATCCAACGTAAGGGATGTATTCGCTCTCTCATACCATGACTGACGGAGAGTTGTGGCATTGATTACACAGGGACCTCGTACTGTAGGTGTCCAAGTCACGTTCAGGAGGCCTCCGGATGTCACTCCGGAGTCGGTGAATACTGGGGACCCCCATCTGTCGAGGACATTCACTGTTACAGTGATACCTGCTACTGGACTACCCATATGGTCTTGGACAGTCACCTTAATCCATCCTGCACTGCCCACGGTTGAGAACGACACAGTATCGAGAAACAGTGTCAGAGATATCCTCGCCTCCACACTCATCTCATCGTATGCTGAACCTCGTGATGAATGTCCATTGAACCATACCTCGATTCTGTAAGAGCCTGCAAGGTCTGGAGTCCAGTCAAGGTAAGCATGACCCGTGCCATTGGTCAGGGTCGTCTGATCGATGACCGTGGTTGAGGGAAGGAGAATGACCTTGATTGTGACAAGCTCACCCTGCACCACCGAACCATTGGAGTCAAGGAGCCTCGCCCATATGTGATAGGTCTCCGAGACTAGTGCCTCTGATGTGATTCCTCCAGATGTGAGTGTGGAGCTGGACCATGAGGTGACCATGCTGTTCGACAAGGAAGGCTCTAGGAAGCCCTCGCCTGCAAAGGAGGCCGAAAGAGTGTACTGTCCATTCTCATCAAGCTGGAGTGTAAGGCTCACATACCCTGTACTGTTTGTTGTAAGGATTGAGTCGAACACAGTCTGAAGACTTGGCGAAGTGACTGAAACAGACACAGTCGTGCCATCTAACGCAACGCCTTCCTCTGTGGTGAGTAAGACATCCAGTGTCACGGTTGTGTATTGGTAGTGAGTGCCGTCGTTGATCCAGGTGAGTGATGTATTCTCATAGACATCCATAGTTCCATTGAAGGTGCAACCCTCAAGACTTCCGTTGCGCTCAAAGGTGAGGTCGAAGGTGAAGCTCCCCCGGACATCAGGGATCCACTCGAAGGTGCTCGTTCCTAGTATGGAAGTCTGCGAGTTGCTATGAACTACATGTCCAGTGGAATTTCGAACCTCAAGGAGTACCAGTTGTGAGGAGAAAAGAGAATCGTTGGCTAGAACGCGAAGGAACCAGTCGATATTGACTACTGTCCCTACAACCCCTTGAAGCGCCGAGGGAGCTGTGAGATAAGTCTCAGTGGGAGCCTCGATGAACACAGGCTCCAAGAGTGTCAAACTATCGCACCACGTCCGATTCACGGTGGCGGTGAGGTTATAGTCACCTCCGGTGAAGTCGTCTGTGGGCACGGAGAAGGAGAAGGGAGAGGTCTCGTCGGTGTAGAACCATTCGTAGTGTGTCACTCCGTCACCTAACCGAATGGAAACATTGGAAGACCCAGCAGGCTCCCCAGTACTCAATGTCCATGAGACCGTGCCATTCACCTTGTCACCGATTAGGGTATGAGGATTATCCACTATCATGGACCCCAACAGACTTCCTTGTGTAGTGATTGTAAGGAGGTCATAGGCCCGTGATGCCCCATAGTCCCAGACCATGAGCGAGATGTTGGAGATCCCAAGCCAGTCCACGGTGCTCGGAACCGGAACCTCGAGTGTATCGGTGTTGGCCACGTTACTGAAGTTGAAGCATGTTCCAAAGGCGTGGACATAGACGTTGTGTGTTGACTCACCCGACTCGATGGTCACACTAATGCTCAGTGTGTCACCAATCCGTGAGTCCGATGCTACTGTTGCCTGAAGACGCAGTCCAGAAACATCACATGAGGTAGCCCTCAGTCCTAGTATTGAAACCATGTGAAGAATATCAGCAGTAAAGACAGGTTGCCAAAGACCACTGGAGTTGAACCATCCGTTGGAGAACTCTGATTCCAAAGACTCCTGAACCCGAGTCGCGTTGATTGATTCAAGGTCTACGGAGAAAGAGGAGTTGAGAAGGGCAAGCGTGGCAACATCACAAGACAGCGCCCATAGATCATCATACTGCACTCGACTGTTAATGACACCAGCAATCTCAGTTGCCTTTGTTTGATCTATCTTACCCAAACGAAGGGCCGCACGAGTACATAGCCAGTCAACGGCTTCCTGAGTTCCTGCAAATGGCCTGAGAGTCCAACCGGTCGAGTCCCAGGAACCTGACTCGTATTCTGACATCAACACAATCTCTAGCAGGGTTCGGTATTGGATTGTGTCAAGCTCATCAATCTGGTAGAGGGTCTCCACAACAGCAACGCTGTACTGGATGTGAGGGCTCCACACAGCTCCCTGTTTCGGGCGATAGTGTCCGCTAGTTGCCTGTGCTACCTGAATGTACGAGGCCACATCTGCCTTCTGTGATGCAGAAATCTCAAGTCCCGAGCTCAAGGCAGAACCTACACCGAAGTACTGCGACCAGACCCCAAGGTCGAAGTACTGATCTGAGGTCAGTGCGCTGTCATACTCAGTTGGTGCTCTGATAGTCATATTCTCCCATTGGGGATACTGAGAGAACCTGTCGAAGAGGGACTGATATGACTCTATGGCATCTGCGTCAATATAGTCTACAGCGTGGGAATATCTTGATGCTTGGGATAGCCAGTAGGTCCACATCATCGTAGGAAGGGGCTCAACTAATTCAAATCCGGCACCACTCTCGCACAGGTCAATGAAGGCCATTACTCCCATCTTGTCTGCATCAAGGGTCTCCAGACAGACACTCACTGTTGAAGTGGGCAAGGCCGCGCCAGCAATGTCCTCATCCGATAGACCGAAGCCTCCTGAATCCAGTTGGTGTGCCTCAAGCCAGGCCAGTCCATTCGTTCTGTTCTGTGGACTGAGGTCTCCGAAGACCTCCATTGTGGTGAGTGCCGACGCAGTTCCTGTCACAAGGTCAATCTGTCGGTCCACCTCATCACTGTATGATCCATCAGCGTTGGATGTGTGGTCCGATATCCAGTCCACAATCTTTGGGTCGGTGTAAGATTCTCTAATCATGTCAATGGAGAGTATGAAGTGAGATGTGTATGAATTCTTTGGGATATAGCTCTCCGGATTCAGAGCAGCCCCTCCCCAGTATGATCCTTCCATAATGTCTTCTGCTCCTACAATGCAATCTCTCAACCAAAGAGAGAGAGCAGTCTGGTTAATGAACGACAATGCACCCGCCTTTGCCAGAGCCTCGGTGACATGATAGGTAACTGTTATGTGGTCCTCAAATCCTCCGTTCGTATCCTGCCTTGATGAGAGATAGGTCACTAGCTTGAAGTCGCTGAAGCTGGATGTGAGGCTCATTGTATTGACCAACCAATGACCCATTGCTGTGAACTTGACCTTGAGGCTTCCTCCAATCTGATTCATGAAGCCAGCCTCGCTCCCAATATCAATGTACAATGGTGTCATGGCATCCTCCAATAACTGCTGATGCTCACTTCTCCATGTTGTCCACTCAGTAGTATTGAGAGCTGACTTGGCAGAATGCACAGAGTAGTAGAGAGCCTCTATTGTTGGTTCGTGAAAGTAGGACAGTCCACCAGCAAGAAGGGCGTCCGGGTCAGCCTGTTGTGCCTGGAGTATCACGGATGTACTGGACTCTCTCAATGTTGACGCATAGGCAATAGTATTGAGCAGGAGTCCGCGACCGTCGGACGTGAGAAGTGTGGGGTCCTCCGGACCGAAGAGGAAGACATCCAAGGGCCATGAATCGTACCTCAGTGGGGAGAGATTGATGGGGTCACTGCTCTCTGTCAGGTTGACTATGCGCGAGTGCTCTGTCTGAATTGTATTGACAGGTAGAGTGATAGACTCACCCGTGAGCGATGCACCCTCTGTCAGGTCCACTGGGAAAGAAAGAAAGACCGCCCCCGCGGGCTTAGTGCTGGGTAGGGCGATATCAATGGAGGCGGTCAAAGAGGGTGGACCTTGGTCCCTGAAACGAGGCAGGAGCAGTGCCGCATGTCCCATGAGGACTAAGGGTACATCACTACGTATGAGTGATGAGATGAATGAGTCAGGAATCAGTGTGGCGTTCTCTGAACCGATACTTCCGTCCAGTATCACTGCTGAGGACCCTGAGAGTTGTCCGGGATTGTTGATGATGTCATCAACATTCGAGACCTCTACAACAACCCCGAACTGAGTAAGAATGGCCGCAGTCTGCGCTCCCTTGGCTTGGATTGTAGCGCTTGGTAATTCTATGATCAGATAAGAGCCAAGGAGGACCTCCACGCCTGTGTCCGCAGATGGTTCCATATTGTGTTCCTTTTGGTTAGAGACCGGCGGTGGTGCGTCAATCATGGACGATGAGTCCATGGCCTCCATAGGCACATTGAGCATGATGATAAAGACGATAGCAAGTAGAAGACGTGACTTCATTCTAATCCCTCCTCGCCCATAGGTGTCCCAAGGTCCGGATCCGAACGGATTGCTCCGACGGACGTACTGTGGTACTTTCAAAAAAGGGGGTGTAGGTATAAACTCGGTTCCGGACTGGGACTTGGTTTAGCCTCATGCCACCACCACCATGAGACCAGAGTAGAAGACAATCAGTGCAGTCATTACTGTAAGGAGTTCGATGATTCCGCTCCGCGGTCTCTTCTTCAGGGCACTCAAGAGCAGGCGCAGATCACCGCTCCTGATCGAAGTGTTGAACAGAACTCCCACCGCAACGTACCAGCAGAACAGTGCTATGGGCAGGTCGAGGTATACGACCCCGGGAATAACGAAGAGCATGAGCGCGAGAAAGATAGACACGATGATCGTCGTGAACAATGAAAGCAAGACGACTATGACACGCGGGGGTTTGTCAACTTTCAGGAATAGCGTTACCTCGCCGTACGTTGTCGAGCCCCCAATTCCTTCCACCTTGGTGCCGAATAATCTGGATACGATGTACTGTATTCCAAAGTAGACTGCACTGGGGATGGCGAACAGGATTGTCATGAAGGTCATCAGAGGATTTCTGGTCCAATCCTCAAACTCTCGCTTCTGTCCTGTGAATAGGATGAGTGTCCGGATGATTGTGACACCAACGACAATTAGTGGTGCAATCCTCAAAGAGAAGATGAGGTTTACTAACACTAACGTTGGGACATCCACCTGCATTCTTGGTCCTCCACACTTTTGGACATTCAACCGTACGGAATGTCTTTCTGAGTAGAGTCTTGACGCTAATGCACTAAAGAGCTACTTAGGGAGTTTGAAGGCATTCATATTACCATTATGCTCTTATGGGGGTTAATGGGTCGTTTATCATGACTATTCTCGTTTCTCATCATGCCTTTTAACTGAAAATAGCGCTATGGCTTCCGATTGAACGCTCGTTCTTTACTCATGTGCACGATTCTTGCATCATCTTCCCTATTCAGCAGCATTGACCCCCGAGGAGTATCGTATAATCTGTTTCCCTCAATTCCCACACCGGCACGTCTGCACTCCTGCTTAAGAGCATCTTAGACAGTCTGGTGATACTGAAAGATTCTTGATGAAAGTGATTTGTTGTGAACAAATCTATTGCGCAATTGCCATAGATTGATTAATCTTGAATGGGCACGACCTCTTGCTTTACATCCGAAGAGCAAGCACTGAATAACTGGTGTTAATCATGGGAATTGGCGAACGTCTAGAAAGAGGAATCACTGAAAATAAACTGAAATCCTATTTTGCTGGAGCCGCCATTGGAACCATCATAATGATTTTGATTGCCCTTCTATACGGATGGGAATCATTAATTCTTAATTCAGACTTGCTGTTCATCCCAAATGCGTTCTCTGGTATTGTTATGCGATTTCTAAGTGGAATTGGAATTATGTTGACATTTGCGTCTATCGCATCAATCACTTTTCGGGCAACATCAAAAAGTGTCAAGAATAGACCAGGCAGAGTCCGCGTAGTGAAGGGATTTCTTATCATTCTGGCGATAGGAATTGGTATCTATGGTCTGCTCAAGATTGTAAATGCTGTTCTCTACAATCAAACAATCACCTTGGTAGAGACCTTAGTAGCGATCTATGGAATCTGGTCATTGCTATTCTTTGTGTATGTTGTACCAGCGATTAGAGGCGCATATAGACCACGCGAAAAGGAGACTGGACTAGAGAAAATCAAAAAGAAAGTTGGCGAAGTGAGATTCTCAATATGGAAAGGATACCAGACACATATTTGGAAAGAACATGGTAAGGTGTATTCCAAGCAATTCGAGAGATACAATACTCAACTGAATCACGCTAGACAGCAGCTAAGTGGTTTGCTGTTATTCCCGATATGCTTGATACTATTGCCGATTCCTCCTTTGGCATGTATTGCTCTAGTTCTTTGGGTTAGAATCATAACATTGACCACTAAGTCTTTGTCAAGAGCTGAAGGTTTCCTTTTAGCCATCATCGTACTGACTGTCATTATTCTCAGAACTTGGTCCTTTCTATTCATCGAGTTGACGATACTGAATTACTACTTCGATACTGTATACGGGCTGGGGGTATTCCTAAGCATAGCTTGTCTGGTAGCTATTATATCACGCGCGTAGATTTGCTGAGTCAAAGGAGAAAGTAGACATTAATCTCATATCAATGAGCACAAGGAAATTGGAAACCCATGAGCATTCCTGTTTGGATTCAAGATTGGATAGAAAAAGACAGACTTGTGGCAAATAAATTTCGAATTAGTAAGACATATCTCCGTCAATCGAAGCGGATTCAATTTCAGTCTGGAAATGAAGAAAACGGGAAGTGGTTACAGTTTCATTATGTGGTCCATTCTCCAAAATACGGACGCTATAATGTGACCTACGAGAACGGATTCTATCACTGCAATTGTCCATTCTTCAAACATCGTAGGATATGTAGCCACATCCTAGCAGTCAGTCAGAAAACAGGTGTATGGCCAACTAAGGAATCTATATTTCCAGCTGAACCAGAATGAAATTCCTTTCAAGCAAGCGTACATAATATCCGACCCAAATGCAGGAGGATGATTCGTTTCCTCTCGTTTGACACGTCCGGTAGGCTGACTATTAGAATATGAGTTGCCTCGGGACCGCCGAATAGATCCAAAGCTTCAAGCGCCAAGAACCATTCCTCAATGTCACCTCGAAGGAGTTGGTCGGAAATCCGCAGTGCATCCTGATGCTGACGATAGGCCAGTTCCAGGAGTGAAGACCTTCTAAGAACCACGTGAGTTTCTGTATCACATGCCACTCTGATGAGAAACTCGAGGCCCACACTCTCAAGGGGACGGTGAGAAGGTTCTCTCTCGTTTCGATGCAACACTCCAAGTGTGGACATACTTCTTTGTCTCTCGCGTGGGTAATAAGGTCCGATATGGCTTAGCCCACGGATTCCAACTCGTTAGCGAACTGTCAGAATCACCCAGATTCCCATCAAACTTAGAACACGTGTTCCAAGAAACGTATTGATAAGGGCTAAATGAATTTGAGGTTCTTGTATGCACGCTGGAACAATCCCGCCTCTTGAAATACTACTACGTTCTGGAGAGTTCTCCCCGCTGTCACTGTTGAGCATTCTTTCATTTTGTAGTGCTTTCATAAGCCTCTTATTACATACTGAAATAACAAAACTATGAGTTTCTTGTTTGTTCTGAATGATCCGCCTTATGGCACTGAGCGCTCATACAATGGACTGCGTCTAGCGATGGCACTGAAGAAGGAGAATCCTTCCCAAGCAGTTCACATCTTCCTGATTGGGGATGCAGTTTCCTGTGCTATCTCCGGTCAAAAGACTCCAGATGGGTATTATAATCTCGCACGAATGATTAGGGCACTACTCAGCAAAGGCGTTACGATCAAATGCTGTGGAGCGTGTCTTGATGCTCGGGGACTTGATGAGGCTGCTCTTGTCACAGGAGCGAAACGTGGGACCATGAGTGAACTTGCCACTTGGACTGCTGAGTCGGAAAGAGTCATCACCTTCTAAGATAGTTTCCAATCAAAATTCAATACATTTCAACCCGTTATCATCCTACTCTGGGAATAAGAAGTACAAGCAAGCAGGGCTCCCCGCTGTCGCGTCACACTCTGCTCAAACGAGTCCT
>JAUVHR010000112.1 GCA_030593165.1 Candidatus Thorarchaeota archaeon | reverse complement strand
CTACACAGGAATTCAACGTTTGGAGAATGAAGAAGAGGCGTCTGACTGCACACTCTGCTCTACGGTGATTGTGGATGAACCTGGAACCCTCTATGCTGCCACTCGCTCTGAAGCTGAGACTCTTCTCAGGGAGCTGATGATGGAGTCACGCGCGGAGCAGGAACGTACACGACCAAAACGAGGGCTCGGAGTAAGAAGACGTATACTAAACATCGTCGAGGCCCTTGTTGACATGAATCGAGGACGGCCAGTCACAGTGGAACGGGTCATGCGTGATGCCACAGATGCGGGCATTGAACTCAGCAAGGCCAACAGACACCTCTACGGACTCATTGAATCAGGGGAGATCATCCAGACATCGGATGGAGTAATGCCCACCTACAGCGGGGTGGGCTGATGACTGTAAAGGTTGATGGGCATGTGTATGTTCCACAGGCTGGAGCAAGGGTCAGGGGGTCAGTTCTCAATCTTGTCAATCTTCTCCTCAGAGAGACCGCCCACAGGATCACTGTGGTCCAGATTGATGCTAAACTTGAGGCGGACCCAGAGCTGTTCGTGGTCACTCGCTTGGACTGGAGGAACTCTGACTTCTCAGTACCCATTCTTCTCCAGCTTCCAAGAGTTCTCTCAATCTTGGAGACCCTGAGAGGGATGAAGGCTGTGCCGAGTCAGGTATACTTGGATAGCGCCGAAGGGATTGCCGCGTACCTGCCCACGATGAAACGACTCTCTGATATACCGGAAGCAGGGAAGGCTGCTGTAGATTTTCTACTAGACCTTGTTGAGTCCACGGTAAACTACTGTGTAACTACTATCAAGGATGTAGAACAATACTTCTGGAGGGCTGCACGTCAGAGAGGATTCAGTCCTGCGATTGTAGAGTCCATTACCCGAAGGGAACAAGGCTTCTCAGAGCATGAAGAAGAGTTCTACTCTGTCCTTCACAGGTTCTTCTCTATCAGGTTCACGATATACACCGCTGAGTCAGTCATCCATGTGGAGGTGTGACTGTGACTCTGACTGCCGGAAACCCAATGGCTTGGTTCCCGTACAAACCAAGGCCACATCAAGAGGACGCGGTTCGCTTTGCAGTCAAGATTTACTCAAAAGGAACAGTTGGTCTGCTGTCAGCGGACTGCGGAGTTGGAAAGACAATCGCAGTCCTCTCCGGCTATCTTGCAGCAAGAGCACAGGACCCCAACTTCAGGCTTATCATACTCACACGCACCCATTCTCAGTCTGTTGTGTTCGAGGAAGAGATGAGGGAACTCCGAAGTCGGGAGCCCTTGCTGACCAAACCTACTCTGACTGCCACAAGCATGGTATCAAGGGTACATGTATGCCGAATGCGCGAAGAGATTGAGTCAACATCATCATCGGGATTCAAACGCGGATGCGCGCAGATGGTCCAGTCTGGCCAATGTAGTCACTACTGGAACTTCTACAAGAGAGGTGACGAAGGGCGACCTCAGATTCGAAAGGCTGCACTTGAGCGAGTTACTGCTCTCTTAGAGGACGATGTGGTGACAAGGGACTACATATCGGACGTCTGCTTCAGTGAAGGCTACTGTCCATACGAAGTTCTGAGGTGGTGTGCAAAGAATAGCAGGATCATCATTGGTCCCTACTCGTATATCTTCAAGGAACGTGTCAGGAGTGCGCTTCTGGCATCTCTCGGGGTGGACCTACAGGATGTTGACCTGCTTGTAGATGAGGCGCACAACCTTCCGGACCATGTCTTGGATTCGGAGGCTGTTTCACTAAGCGGTGATGATCTCAGGTGGCTGCGTGAGAACAAGAGGGATGCCAAGCGAGTGACCGGCGTGGAGTGGCTCCCGGAGGCGATTGATTTTCTATGGGAGACCTTCATGGTCAATCTGGATAAGCTTAGTACGGGGGGCGAGAGAAGGTTGGAGAGCTGGGAAGTCATTCCTAGATTCGTGGTGGAAAATGACCTTCACTTCTTGCTCAAGATAAGGCATGACTCACTGAGCAACATGGATGATGAAGATCCTCATGCTGACACACCTCTCGAGCGTTTCGCTGATCTTCTTTTTGCAGGGTACAGGACTGTGGCTGGCGATGCATGGCACCTTGGATTTGAGGTTCGGCGGCCATGGAGAACGGGGATCTCGCCATCCGACTCGAAGATAACAGTGCGTCCCATGAATGCTGCAGGGCTGGCTGCGCCCGTGCTTAGAGGCGCGAGGTCTGCGCTATTGATGTCTGGCACACTAAGTCCACTGTCACACTACGCTGAACTACTTGGAGTCAAGACAGCTCAGCTTGAGAGCGTTGCAAGTCCATATCCAAGGGGGAGTAGATTAATCCTCCTCGAAAGCAAGCTCTCAACAAAGTACACGGAGCGTAGGGACTCCCTATGGTCAGCAATTGCTGAACGGATCAGCATGGCTCTTTCGGCTATGCCCGCCAACAAGAGCGCACTGGTGGCTTTTCCAAGCTACAGAGTGATGGATGAGGTCCTGAGCTTTGGAGTCGAGTGTGGCTTTAGGGGCCGAATAGTGGAGAGTCCAGGTGCAAGACTGGAGGACATGAAGGAGGCTTTGTTGATGAAGCCCCACGCTGTCTTCTGTGTATATGGTGGAAAGTTCAGTGAGGGAGTGGACATTGTGCGTGATGGCTCCTCGATGGTTGACATGATTATTGGGGTAGGGATTCCTTTCAGCCCTCCCACAAGTTACAGTCGTGCCCTTCAAGAGTGGTTCGAGAACAGGTTTGGAGCTGGGGCAGGCTACTACTACTCATCAATAGTTCCCTCTATGCGCAAGGTAGCACAACTGGTGGGCAGACTCCGACGCGCTCCCGATGACTGGGGAGTGGTCGTCTTGCTCGATAGACGATTCCGCAAGCACATCGGAGTATTGGGAGAGGATATCGTGTCCGATGTCTGGCCTTACAATGAGACAGATGAGATGGTGTCAGCTGTTGACATGTTTCTACAATCAAGGAGGGGTAACTGATTCTTAGTAGTGATGACTCTTTGAAGAAGTGGAGCATTCCTGCAGTGGTCGTGTCCGCATGGTCGCTCAGGATGATGCTTGTGACAGATGTACTCGGAACTGTTGGGTCTATTGCGGGCCTGCTTGCCGTTACATTCCTAGTCTTCGTGATAGTGAAGTACGGTGGTTCAAGGGCTGTTTTTTGGGATGATGTACGAGGACTGATTGCCGTCTATCGTCCTTGGAGCATCGAGGTCTCTTCAGCTCGACTGTGGACTTCTGTTCCTCTTGGTATTGACCTGACTCACTCAGCGAAGAAGGTCCTTGAGGCATTGAGTGAACGCTACAAAGAGAAGAGGGGTGGCGAGATTCGATTCTTCGTTGCCCGCCCACTTGGTAATAGCAGTACTCGGGTTGGGATGATGGTCACAAGAAGGATTACAAGATTTCCCAAGGCGACACAACAGCTTGAGAAGACAGCCGAACTTGTTCTGGAAGATGCTCTGATCTTGGAGGGTGCTCTTCACGCTGCCTATCCTCATACCCCCGTGAGACGTGCTGGTCTTACGGATGTTGTGATGGTCCTGAATGGAGGGATTGAGTGCAATGCAGAGTGTGAGTAACTCAATCGCCATCTCAGATGTGAGACCTAAGAAGCTCATGGAATTCCTGGCCGACGGTCATGGATACAAGTGGTGTGTTCTTGTCCGAAGGCCAGCTGTGGTCATAGAGGGCATCTCCACAAGGTCCATGTTTCCCACACTCTTAATCATCGGCAACAACCTGCTCGTCTGGGACGGGGACACAGACTTCGATAGGCGACTTGAACGTACGATCAGGCTACTCACTGATGGAGGCAAGTCGATTGGCTAAGGGGAAAGGTCACATCTTGGGGTCAAAGCCTCCAATTGACCCAATGGAACAACTTCAGGCAACTCGGACGAAGGTTGAGTATGGCACGGCTCTCAAGTGGAACAATCGGGAAACGAGACGGGACTGGCAGTGGGTCATGGCCTCTACATTGTTCATATACGGAATCGTGACTTGGGTCCCTCTCTTGATGTTCACTGGATGCATCGTGTTTGCTATTATGCTCTTCACTCTCTCGCGGTCCTCAGCAATAGTGACAACCGGTGATAGCTACTGGCGTACAGTCAAGGAGTGCGACCATCATATCACACACAAGAAGAACATGATCGAGGTCCGTGGAACAGGAGGACTTCGTCACATTGGTGGTCTTGAGATGCGCAATGCATCATCCCGTCTTGCAGGAACCCTAGGCAGGCTACTAAGAGCAGTGGAGACTCAGCATGGGCTGTTCGTTGTCATTGCCTTGAAACACGAGCCCCACAAGATTCTGCTTGAGACTGATGTTGCTGCATCGCATATCGAAGATTATCTCAATAGTCAATCTTCATCTCAGGTCGAAGAGTACGTTGCACGAAGAGGTGGCATCTGGCAGACAAACGTGTCAATCATTGGTCATGTGCGAGACCCTGAGAGTCTTCGTTCCATCGAGGCATCTATTCGTGGTGCGATTCCCATTAGTGGGTTGAAGAAGGCCAACACAAAAAGTCTTGAATCCAGAGTAAAGACACTTGAGGCTCCACCATTCTATCCCGCATTCTATGCCTCGGGAGAAGAACTCTCCGACTGGCTACTCCAGCTGAGTACGGAGCTCGCTTCGGAGATTGGTGGTAATATTCCAGGTGAGTTCGTAGCTCCCATCCGAGCTGGAACGATAGACTATCGATTGGGCGTGGGAATCAACCCTGAGACCCTTAAGACCGGTCCGGTGAATGGAGTCTGCCACTCTGACCTTGAGGAAGGTCTTCTTGTCTGTGGTGGGAAATGGGCGGAACGATTCCATGTATATTCACTCATTATCAAACAACTGGTGGAACAGGACAAGAGGGTCCTACTTCTCAGCAGCAGACCAGAGGCTCAAGAGCTGGTTAGCCTTCACGAGCAGGGTATAGGCTTCTCTCTCGGTCACGACTTTGTCATGAACCCGGTAGATTCTGAGGATGTGCCAAGAGCAGCCTATGTGGCTCAACTAAAGGCCGCACTAGAGGTTCTTGCTGTGGATGAACTGTCCGCAGCCTCTCATCTTGAGGCCGCTCTAGGGCGAGCAGTCGCGCTGGTTGGAGCAACACTTGCAGACGTTGCATTGCCAATGGAGAATGATCCACCTGACTCGTCAACAGATCTGCAACCAACAAGGGGCACATTACACGGGTTGGATGCAATAAGAACACTTCATCATGGAACCGGTGCAAGGGCATTCTACGGAACACAGACGGCACAGATGTCTCAGCTTGCTGACCTTCCACTCACAATCATCACCGTTTCGGCCGGTTCTGTCCCTCTAGACATGTTCGCTTGGGAGTTGTTCTGCATCAAGCTGTCTGCCATGCTGCAGGACCCTGATCTTGTCATCATTCTCGACGAACCTGCAAGCCTCATAGTCAACAATCCCCGTTACAATAAGAGGCTGCCACACTCACAGAGGATTGTGTCCGAGCTCTGCAGAAGAGGACCAACTATTGTGAGCATATCTCATCCATCATTCATAGGCAGGGCTGCCGACTCGTTCGCTTCCTGCATCTCGTTGGCGCTTCGTAACTCATTCGACATCAGTATGGTGTCTGACCTTCTCGGTCTGTCAGTACTCTCAGGCTCAATGCACAGCAAGGCAAGGCTCTCATCACGTGAGTCGTCATACCTCAGAACAATGAGTAGGGGCCTAATCCTCCTGGTCAGAGGACTGTCTGAGACCTGCTATCCTGTGACACTTGATCCTCAGTTGGAGTTTGAGGATGTTTCAATGGAAGAGGTACAAAGCAGGCGAGACTCCCTGATTGGTCAGCCAACAGTGACCATTCGAAAGGGGGAGGGCGACACATTGCTCGACCTTGTGGCCGGGAGAAAGAAAGATCTCGCAGTAAGAGTACTCCGGCTTCTTGAGCGCTATGAACCACTTACTGAGGAGTCGGTCAGGAGATTCATCTCCGCTAGCGGTGGGGCCGAAGAGGATGTTGAGGCAGTACTGATTCAGCTTGAAGACGCAAGCATGATTCTCAAGGGTCACGAGTCACATAGCGGAGTCAACTACACCAACTTCCGTGTCACTCTGAAGGGGTCAATGGCCCTGAAGCAGGCTACAGGAGAGGTGACCGCATGACTGTGGCCACTGGCGTTGAAACTGAGGTCAAGAGCATGCTCAGTGATTTGGGCTTGTTTCCCCGCGGAGTGCAAATCGATGCAATCAATGCAGGGCTGTTTGACGGACAGAGTGTAATGGTCTGTTCTCCCACTGGATCAGGCAAGACTTTGGTGGGCGAGATGGCATTACTGAGGGCGATAACAGTAGGAAAGAGAGGACTATACTTGGTTCCTCTCAGAGCACTTGCTGTGCAGATTGCTGATGTTCTGAAAGAGCGGTACACTGACAAGAACGTGAGAGTGGGTCTTAGCACCGGGGATTTCCACTTAGTCGGGGATGACCTTGAAGAATACGACATTGTTGTGACAACGTATGAGCGAGCAGACTCGCTACTTCGACATGGGGCGTCGTGGTTGACCGAGCTGGGGACAGTGGTGATTGATGAGATACAGAACCTCTCAGCTAAAACACGAGGCGCGAGACTTGAGAGTACGGTCATCAGGCTCAGAAGAATAAATGAGGATGCCCAGATTGTTGCGCTGTCAGCCACAGTGGACACTCCGGATGAGGTTGCCGAGTGGTTGGGGTGCAGGCTAATAGAGTCATCAGAGCGACCTGTCCCACTCACCTGCAGGGTCATCACGACACAGGACCGTGTTAGCTCAGTTAGAGAATTCGTGATGGGCACTGTTCAAGGAAACGGTCAGGTCATTGTCTTCAATCGTACTCGGCGAGAGGCTGAGGCAGAGGCAACAAGACTGGCAAGCCACGTGGGAAGACAACTGACGCAGGGAGAGAAGGCCACCCTTGACAATGAGATAGACTCTCTCGAGCACTGGAACATACGCCTTCCCATAGAGGTCAGGCCATTGCTACATGAGGGAGTTGCGTATCATCACGCAGGACTGGATGCTCCCACTCGGAGCTTCATAGAGAAGATGTTCGAACGCGGTCTGCTGCGAGTGATCTGTGCCACAACAACATTAGCCGCGGGCATGAACCTTCCTGCAAGAACTGTAGTATTGACAAATGTATCATCCCCGGGCGATTACGGTACTCCCCTCTCTCCAAATCGCGTTCACCAGATGCTAGGAAGGGCGGGAAGACCAGGACGCGACAGGAGGGGCTTTGGGGTCATTCTTGTGGGGAGCAGAGGCGAGGCAGATGACGTGAAGAAGCGGTACTTCTCAGCCATCAAGGATGAGGTCACAGGAAAAGAGGTCCTTATCCCCAAATTTGAGACGATTGATAGTGTTCTGGGAAAGTCCAGTGAGATGCCGGACCAGTTACTTGTTGCATTGGACTTTCTCAAGGAAACCACCCTAGAGGATGTGGAGCTTGGCCTCTTTGGAGAGTCATTCTTGGTATTCTGTGCTACCCGTGACATGAAGACACCCATGCGCATTCTTGAGCTTGGCGAGGTCACTGCCGAGTCAGCACTAGAACGTCATGCCCTTCCGGAAACAATACGAGCCGCAAGAGGCGGCGTTCTGGGAACTGCCGACATTCGCGAGGTAGGGGATAGTGTGATTGGCGGGATGGCCTCGGAGTTCGGAGGTGGAGGCGTGACTTGCAGATTCTCTATCAGGCCCACATCTAGAGGAACAATCGAGGGGCCAATGTGCTCTTGCGGAAAACCAATCTCTCATGGCATTCTCTGTTCACATCTGGTGACTCTTGGAGTTGCCGCCGCCAGAACTGAACGCGAGAAGGCTGACATGGTAATACCTCTCGCGCTAAGCGAGTCGAGTCCCTCTCGCACCCTGATTCGACTGGGACTGATTGAAGGTACGACCGAGAACAGACTCAGGCCAACTCACCTCGGCCGCATCGTGAACCGTCTGTATCTGAGCACCAGTACATTCCGAGAGATGCACGTTCTAATCCCCTTGACCAAGGACAACTCAGGTCTTCTTTGGCTTCTAAGACACCTTGTTTCCTTAGAGACCGGCAAGCGAATGGACGACGGTTTCGAGCATCTGATTGGTACTGTGGTCACAACCAAGACTCCACTGTCAAGTATTGCTCGGAGCTTCGAGGTATCGGTGGGCGACCTGCATGCTTTGCTGGATTGTTCACGTTGGTTGCTCTACTGCCTGAGCGTTATAGCCGGGCACGGGCACATGGAGGAACTTGCAGCTAGGGCGCAGGACCTGCTGATGAGGATTGAATCAAGAATTGGAGGATCGAAGGAGGACGAATCTATTGACTGAAGATGATGTTGTACCACGACCCGGACATACTGCCATTCACGTTGTTCCAGATGAGGAGGACGAGGTCCTTCCTCAGGACATAATGGATACCAAGACGGAAACGGATGAGTATGACATAGAGAGAAAGCTGATTGACTCGGATCATATGACGCAGGTCTACCCTAATGGGATGACAATGGGTGTTCGCCTAGCGCGAGTTCCTAGTACTCGTGGAGTACACCTTGAAGTTGTCTACGTGCTGGACTTGAGAAGAGCAACCTTCGGAAGGGCCAGCCTAGCAATGAAGGGGGTTGTTCTTGAGAGGGTCAATCGAATTCTGGGTTTCCTGCTTCAGGATGTTGACCTTGATAAAAGACTAGAGTTGGGTTCTGTTCTCACCCCATGGGGGAGAGTGACGTTTCCTGTCATTCGATCAGAGGGCGGGACTTCGTGTTCTGTGGTGCACACCACCAAGACAGTATACGTAATCCATACAGGAGTTCCACCTGCCATAGACCTCTCATGGTTGACAGACTCAAGCCGGATTGTGGATGCAGACACTTTCTCGCTGACGAGAGGGAGCGAAGCACGAGCGTTCATTCCAGAGATCTGTAAGAGCATAAGAGAGGACAAATGGGATGTCTTGGCAGAGGGCATTAATCGAGGATGGTGGGGAGTACTTGGCCTAATGGCCACGGTTCTTGGTGCTATATCCACCCTGACAGCTCTAATTGGTTCCGGCACACTTCTTCTGCCCCTAGTAGTCATGGGCATAGGGGTACTCGTGGGACCACTTCTTCTCATCCAGTCGAAAAGGAAGATTGAGGAGTTCAGGTCAATCCTGAAGACAGAAGCGAAAGCACTGGGTCAAGTCGGAGACCATGATCGGATTGAGCAGTCGGTGGTGGAAAGCGCCAAGACATTGAGAATCATAAGGGACATGGGCTTCATCATATCTCCTCTATTGGTGTCAGCTGCACGGGCGGTAGAGAGCGGCGACACAGAGAGGGCTGCCGCGTTGTGCTCATCTGTTCTAGATGAGTGTGTGAGGTCCCTTTCTCCGCAAGTGTCCACGGAGGAGGAGTATGGTAGTCTTCATGGTGACAAGGG
>JAUVHR010000073.1 GCA_030593165.1 Candidatus Thorarchaeota archaeon | reverse complement strand
GTTGTTGTCGCACGTATGCAACCAGGTGACGACGTGATCAAGACAATTGAAGCAGTTGCGAAGGAACACAAGATTAGTGTAGGGCAACTCTCGCTCATAGGCGCCGTATCACATGCCAATCTTGGCTTCTTTGATCTGGAGTCAAAGGAATACCTAAGTTATGCTATCGACAAGAATCTTGAGGTTGTTTCGTGCATGGGAAACATCTCTACTACAAGAGATGGTGCGCTTGTTGTGCATGCTCATATGGTCGTCTCGGACAGAGAAGGAAGATGCTATGCAGGACACCTTTTGCCCGGATGTGAGGTTTCAGTCACTATTGAACTCATAATCACGGAACTGGATTATGAGCTTACACGCTCTAGAGATGACTCAACAGGCCTCAATCTTCTTGACATTGGATGATTCCTCGGTGGGGGTCAAATCGCGTTTCTGATTCGTTCAGCAAACTGATCCAGTTCCTCACGGGGTGCCATCTGGTCACGGTAACCTGGAGGAAACTTGAACCCAAAAGGATCACCACTCTGTCGTGGGATTGCATGGAAGTGAAGATGCGGGACCTCTTGACCGGCTTCTTCTCCGTTGGCGACCACATTGATCACTCCACCTTTTCCAATGGCCAGATTGATGCTTCTTGTAAGCACTGCCAGTTTCTTGGCTAAGTGAGCAACTGTCTCAAGGTCGACATCGAACATGTTAACGTAGTGAGCCTTTGGAATCAACAAGCAATGTCCTGCGTTAACAGGGAATATATCCATGAAGGCCATGCACAAATCGTCCTCGAATATGACAGATGCGGGTATCTCACCCTTGACAATCTTACAAAAGATGCAATCAGCTGATTCCGTCATGTCTTGGGAGATGTGGAAGACTGAGATAAAAGGTTCGAGGTTATCCGATAAGCCATAACAAATCTCTTTAGCGCGTCTCTCATGCATAGTTGATGATAGTCAGAGGTGTGCATCCTTGAGTAGAAGAGCAATGATATTCTTTGACCAGACACAAAACGAGCGTGGACGGATTGACTCCACATATTCCGAGTTAGCCAAGCTCCTCAGAGACAACGATTTCGACGTTGAGCCCTACACCGAGTACATGCTACTCCCCAAAAAGATCGTTGAGTGTGGCGTTCTTGTGTTTGGTTGCCCCAATAGCTCTAAGCTGCGACAGGCGGAGATAGATGCTCTGAAGAAATTCGTTGATGGAGGAGGCGGGCTCTTCTTGCTGTCACTCTCTGGAGGCGATCGTGGACTCATGAACAACATGAGCAAGCTTTCAGCGAATTTTGGGATTACCTTTGAAAACACTGCTGTCATGGATGAACGTAACAATGCTGGACTGCCAACCATGCCAATCGTGACTAACATCACTTCTCATCCAATAATGGAAGATGTTCTTGATATGTTGATACCATCTGCGTGCACGCTCAAGGTCACCGAGAAGGCAGCTGTGCTGGCAACAACTTCTGAAACCGCAGAACCCCCCAATCAACCAATTGTTGCATTTGCTGAGGCCGGAAAAGGACGAGTCCTGTGTGTAGGAAGCTATGAAATCTTTCGAAGAGGAGGCGGGATGAAGCATGCTGGAAACAGAGAATTTGCAATGAATGCCTTCAGGTGGCTTAGTGGGGAGGTAATGACTGCAACACCCAGCAAAGTCGCAAAGAGAGAGAAGAAGAAGAAGAAGAAGGATGTAGAAAGGGCATCATCCGATTCTGCCATGTCAAAAGAGGTTGAAGCAACACTGCGTCGATTGGTCAACGCTGTATTCGACCTTCAGAAGGACATATCCAAAGTTAAGGAACAAGTGTCTAGTGTCGAGAGCAATATAGAGAGGCTCCGAGACCAGTTTCAGGATTTTGCTGAGAAGACTCAACAGCAGCTTGGAATTATGATTCCTGCTAAACAGTTCAGGACTGAAGAGGAAAATCTGGAAGCTAAGATCAAGGGTGACATCAAGGCACTGAAGAAAGAGGTCAAGTCCGTTGATAAGCTCCGCGATCACGTAGAACAGAGACACTCTTCGGGTGCGATGAGCAAGGAGAACTACACCGAACAAATCGAGAAACTGGACAAGCGAATAGAGAGCCTGAAGAAGAAACTTGACAAGAAGAAAGAGGATCTCAAGAAAGTCAAGAGCTCCGGCGAGTAGGCTCCCGGCCAGAAGAAACGGTTTCTTGTACTCTATGACCGGATTCGTGGTCTTGAGATTTACTCTGATAGGACGTTTTTGGATAGACACGCCTTAGTGTTCTTTGCATTGCTGCTGCAATCTTCCCTAGTGGTTTATGGAGGACATAGAATAGGAATATCAGAACGATATAGAGAAGGTAGAGGTTCCTATCTGGGAACAGGATGAGCACGCTGAAGAATGCAGGAACAACGGCCATTACAATCGAGAATCCAACGGGCCCCCCATCCTTCTGGCACATCCTTGATGCGGATAAAATCGAAAACATTGGAATCAAGAGAACACAGTAGTACTTGTAGATGCCTCGAGGTGACCAAATGTGAACCCAGAGCATCATTAGTAGGGTGAAGTAGAGAATCCTACGCCAGTACCCCTGCAGATTCGTGTCATCCTTCTCTTCAAACATCATGAGAACGAAGAGAGGGAGAATTCCAATTATGAGCCCAATAGAGAAATAGGAAGCACTGTTCAACATCATCGAAAACCATTCTGGAGCACCTAGTACAATAAAGGGCACAGCTATTGTGATAGGACTGCGGAAGTCAGGAGCGCTCGTAAAATCTTCGAGATTCGTAGAACCAGCTCGTTGGAAGATGTTGAACGCGTAATTCCCAACATCGTAGAGATAGGGCAATGACACGATACCTACATACAGGATGACCAATAGGACCGTCTTCGCAAATCCGACCAAATCTGTTCTATCACTTGGAATGATCCTACGCTTTGCGGAAGTGTCCGATCCATTGGACTCTGTGTCTTCGTCATCAGTGTATTTCGCTCCGGGAGGCCTCTTTATCATATATGCAATCAGAGGGAATGCAAAGAAGAAAGCTGTCTGCTTGAGAAGCGCAGCGGTCACCATGGCCAACACACCGAGGTTTCGCTTGCCTCTCATCAGAAGAAAGAATGACAACATCGTGAAGAATACAAATGGTGCTGGATTTAGCCACTGTACTACGGTGTGGTAGATTATCAAGGGATTGAACAGATAGGTAGCCGCAGCTATGATTGCCACGTCACGTCGTCCAGACAAATATTCAGTTATTCCATAAACCGGAAGTGTCGTCAGATAGCCAAATGCGCAGATTATCAAACCGACTCCAAGAGGGTGGATAGGAAATAAGCGTCCGAAGACACAGATGTAGACATAGAGAGGAGGAAAGAAGTAGGGTATGTAGTACTCAGTCCCGCCCACAATCGGGTTGTCAAATGACTCTGTGTAAGGCATGTAACCCGCCAGGAATTGATCGGCCCAAGTAACATAGTAGTAATCATGGTCGGCCCAGCCTTCATAGTACCACGAAACCGTATAACCAAAGAAATCGAACTCTCCTACTCCGTTCCATGACGATCGTAATGGCCTTTCGCCAGCAAGAAAGTCAAGGGCAGCAAGGTTGAAAACAAGGGACCACATCACAGCTCCAATAACTAGCACAATCAGAAGCATCCAATGATTCCGTATCAGTGAAACAAGGCGGGAACTAATGCGTTTCAAATACTTCTTCAAATCCGACCCTCATTTCTGCGATGTGTAATGTGTTTCTCCGTGTAGCGTTTCGATTGGTTTCTGTTGATGGCGCTTGCGGCGCAGACCTGCAGCTGAAACTCTCCTATGCAGGAATGACTTTGTCTTGTCGCCGCCCGTATCCCACAGTGCTATCGCCACATAGCATACGAAGATCAGAATGACGAAGAAGAAGTAGATGTTCCTCGGCGGGATGAAAATCAAAGCGGAGAAGAGGACCGGCATGATAAGCATTGAAGGTGAGAATCGCACGGTTTCAGACTTGCCGGTCACCATGCCGGTGGACGAGAATATTGAGAAGAATGGTGCGAACAGGGCGAAATAATACTTGTAGACGCCGCGAGGCCCCATCAGATGAACCCAGAACATAAGCAACATCGTGATGAATAGCAGGCGACGAAGATAGACGACTTGCTTGTCAGACTTCTTGGGTTCAAGTAGCATTAGTACGGCAAAGACGGCAACACCAAACCATAGAATGAAACTGTTGAAGATCAGGAAGTCTAGGAGCTCCGCCAACTCAGGGAGTCCGAGAACTACAGGAAGGACCTGAAATCTCATCGGACTTCCGTATCCGGGTAGTTCAGTGAACGAATCTAGGCGGAAACCGCCACCGGCGAGAAGAATGTAGTCAATCATATTGGGCTGAGCGAGAAAGAAGGGCAGTAGTATCGCCCCCGCAAACGCCACTACAAGAATCACACTCTTCGTGAATCTAGGGAGATCAAATACGCGGCTGATAATACTAATGAAGTCATCATGAGACTTCTTCAACTTCCCTTCCGCATCTAAGCCCGCTTCAACCCGGACATCTTCTCCTGGTTTTCGGGAACGAACGAGTAGATAGATTACCAAGGGTATGCCTAGAAACCAGGCAGTCTGTTTGATTAGAGCCGCAGTCACAATGGCTAGAGTCCCCCAATGACGCTTTCCGCGAATCAAGAGGTAGAACCCTGAGAAGAAGAAGAACATGAAGGGCGAGGGATTCAACCAGATATAGTCCACATAGTACAAAACAAGTGGACTAAGCAGATAGGTAAGGGCTGCTACTTCTCCAACGTGGCGATTTTGAGAGAATTCCTTGGCGATTCCATAGACGGGCAAAGCTGTGAGATACCCAAAGGCGGACAGTAGAACTCCAATTCCTAGGTACGGATGGAGAAACGCTCCAGTAGCGCAAATCATTGCATATAGTGGCGGGAAGATGAAGATCCCGTTCTCATTCACCACTCCATCTCGCTCCAGATATCCAAACTCTGGTCGGTAGGGAAGGACACCATTCAGAACATTATGACCCCAGTGTTGGTAAAAGAAACTGTGATCGGAGTACCCTTCGAACTGATAGTATATGGTCATGCCAAACAGGTCAAACTCGCCCGGTTGTGAGATAGGGCCAAGCCATGCCGACATGTGATTCCATGAGCCATTCGCTAGATAATCGACTGCAGCAAGTTGGAAGACGTAAATCCAAATGCAAAGCCCTACCACCATAATGACAATGATTGGCAGATACTTCACAATAGGGTCATCTTCGGCCATGACAGAACATGCTACCGATTCATCTGATTAATGTTTGTTCCGAATAGTTCAGATGCATTGGCTATGCACCGGAATCCACCGTTAGTATCGCGGTGCTTGTACTTCCGCTAGCCTGTACATCGATCACTGATACGCCATCCCAATCCTGTACATCTGTGTGTGTAATTAGGAATATCTGCCTAAATGACTGGTCATTGATGAGATTACGTACCACTTCTAATCGACGACTCTTGTCAAGCCCGGCAAGAGGCTCATCAAGCATGACACAACGAACACGTGGCGAAACTGCAGGACTTTCCTTCATTGGGCGAATACTGCTCATTGTGCGGCTAATGCCGAGACGCAGAGCAAGACTAATGGCAGTCCGATCTCCGAAACTGAGCTGTGAGGATTTCTTAGTGGCCGAATCCCGATCATCCCTGACTTGAAGAACAAGTCCAGCCCCGGACCGCCCCGTTGCTGCTTTGGAAACAAGATCAATCGACGAGTATTGTCCATTTGTGAAGGCACGGACGTATTCATTCGTAGCACCTCTTATGATTCCTATCAGCCTCTTCTGTATGACATAGTCAGCCAGAAAACCACTGACGAGCTTTCGCCTTACGTACTGGGTGTGGGTGAGCAGGGATTTGGTGTCAGATATTTCAGCCTCAATCTCTTTCATCTTGGTAACTTTCTTAATGTAGTCTTCAATCTCCTGATTTCTCTCTTCAATCGCCTCTTTGTCGGAGTCAATGGCTCTCTGTTCGCCCTCATGATCCTTGCTGAGCTTCAGAACCAGTTTCTCAAGCTCAACCAATGTCTTGACTTTATACTTGGCCAACAATGCTTTGAGATCCTCTTCTCCAGTCTGTTGTACAGCCTCTATAAGTCGGGACTCACATTGTTCCATCTTAGCCTTAGCAGAGTCGACTTCCCCCTGTTTCGTGCCAATCCTCTGTACGGCCCGCATTATTGTATCAATGCTTCTAAGACGGGACTCAATCTGTTTTGATTCTCCCATGAGAGTGGCTCGCTTTGTAGTCAGCTCCTTTTTCCGTGCTTTGCTGCCTCCAATCTTGGATTTGTAATCACGGATAATCTGATCGCGTTCATCAAGGGAGAGAGGCTTTGAGCAAGTCGGACACTCAGTTTGATCAGACTCGGAAGAAGCGTTATCTATCTGTAGTGTGTCCACCTTTTTCTGAAGGTCACTGCTCATTCCAGAGATGCTTCCAACCTCGCGATCAATCTCAGAAACCTTATCTTTGATGTCTTCGCGTTCTGCTTGAAGTTTGTCCGTTTCCTTCTCAAGGGACGAAAGCCTCTTGCTTATGATTCTCTCATCCGCTCCAGCAAGCCCAGCTTCTTCGAGATACTGATCCCGTGCTCTAGTGGCATGTTCTAGCTCCGTTCTGCGATCATCGACTTCTGATTCAATATCTCTTATTGCTGACAGGCGTTCTAATGCTGGTAATCCCTCCAATTGCGTCCCAAGTTCCTCTATCTTGGCCTCTTTCTTTTTGAGGGTCTCCTCAATCGATTCCATTTTCGCCCGGGTTCGTCTAATCTCATCCTCAATATGCTCAGGCCGGACATAATCGGAGTCCAGAGCTGCTATCCGGTTTCCTAGTTCTGACTCCAGATACTCAAGCTGATTGGTCATCAAGCGGACAAATTCTATATTGTAGATTTCACCTAGCAACTTGCGCAACTCAGCAGGGCGTGCAAGTGCGATGCGTGCTACTTCGCCTTGTCTAACGAGGAGTGTATCAAGGGCTTGCTTGATGTCAAGATTGAGAATTTCATTGAGTTTATCCTTCACCTCAGAGATCTTGTGAGCGAGTCGTTTCCATGCAGTTCCCTTCCTAAAGAACAGCGTGACAGACATTCTATCAGCCTTGTCAAACTGCCGCTGCATCTTGTAGACCATTTTCTCGACTTCGAACACTATGTTGACTTCACAGTGAGTAGAGGTAAAGTTCACAACGTCTTCATTTGTTGCCTCAACTGCATCTGGACCCCAGAGACCCCAAAGAATAGCCTCGAACAAAGTCGATTTTCCAGTGGAGTTGGGACCCTTGATCAGTATCAATCCTTCAGGCAGTTCTCCATCCCAATCAGGGACACTGAGATCCTTGAACCGCTTGAAGTTCTTGATCTGGATGCTCAAGATTCTCATTGGCTCTCCTCCTCCAACGCTTCAGGAGTTAATTTCCGGCCAGTATCACTAGCAGCAAGTTTGAGTGCTTTTACAGCAATTAGGGTGAGCCGGGCTTTATCATAATCATCCGAAATCTTCTGAGATTCCAAATATGCCTTGAAATCAGTTTCTGGGTCTTCTATCAGGTACTCGGACACAATCTCCGGATACGCAGAGGAATCGTGATCGATAATCGACCGCTTTGGTGGCCAGACAAACTGTGCAACATTGTAACCTGAATCCACAGACAGTATCTTCGTCCGCAGTATTTCGAGAGAGGTATTGAGCTCCAGACCGCTTAACCGGGTCGACTCGCCCACAAAAGTAAGACGTATTCTTGCAGCGGTTGCCGGGTCCCATTCAGATAGAAATCCATTCTTCTCAAGCCATGATTCAACCTTATCAATTATTGAATCAACGGTGTCTTCGGACTCAATGCGTATCTTTTCGTTCAGCACAGGACGCCTATAATCGAGTTCTATCTGAGTAATCTTGGGTTTCTTGCTAGCAGCCACGTCAACAACTAGGAATCCCTTCTTGAGACCAGCTTCATCAAATCGCCATCGCTCGGGAGAACCTGCAAACCATGCATTCGATGAGTGTTTTACCTGACGATGATCATGTCCAAGGGCGACATACTCGTAGCCCATACTCATGATTGCAGGATGAAGTGACTTGTCGGCACCCATTCCATGAGCAACAGCCACAGAGGGAAGCTTCGAATTGGGAACTTGACAATTAGTCACCCAGTCATTGTAGACTGTTACGTGGTTGCTTGACTCAAGTATGTCATAACCGATGAACGGGAAGCAGAACACTTCGAAGTTATCGTACTCTTTCTTCAAGGGCGTCCCCTCTTGCAAGGCTCGCTTAAGGTCCACTTGCGTGAAGACTTCCAGCCCGGGTATGGCGATTTTGAGTGTTTCCAAGAGCGATAGCTCATAGGACCGGAATAACCCATGATTACCCTCAATGATAAGAATAGGAATCCCTGTGTTTTCAATGAATCCCTTCAGAGCAGTCTGAGTCACAATACGTGCCATCTCAGGCGGCGGCCTTGAGTTGTTTGCCGTAGGTGTATCGTACAAATCACCCGAATGCACCACTAAATCAACAGGAGGGTCCATTGTGGCAATAATCTCGAACATCTCTCGAAATCGTTCATAGAAGTCGTTCTCAAGAAGGCGCGACCTCATCTCCTCGGCCCACATGTTCTGTTTGATACCTTCTCGAAATCGTGTACCAAGATGGGTATCTGAAATGTGTGCGATTCGGACTGGCATCATCTCACTCTCAGAGTATATGTTCTTCGTTGTTCCTCTTGGACTTTTTAGGCTTGTACCGTTTCTTATCCCGCTCAAAGACATGGTCGAATAGTGGGATACGAACTGGCAACGGGAGCTCCCTGTAAGAGGCCGTGATCAGTGCTTCGCCTCGTGACATGACACGGAACTCGTTCTCGAATCCCGTAATGTTCACGCTAGCATTCTCTATGCAGGCCCTGATCTCGCGTTCGTTTCCAAGCCTTAGATTAATCTCTGTATTCATCTGGCTCAGAATCACGTTATCAAGAACGCTTACCTGTTGGCTAACAACAAGTAGACCGATATTGAACTTTCTTCCCTGACGTGAGATGTCCTTGAAGACGGATTGGCCTCGCATGATCTCGGGATTCAGAATCGATGGGGCTTCTTCAACCGTGATTTGGATAACGGGTAGGTTTCGTGGGTCACGCACTTCAGCGGTATCTGATGTTCCCCCTTTTCCATAGAATGATCGTGCTTTCGACTTTACACGACTGAAGAATCTGTTCGGAAGGCGCATGTAACCCTGCTTCTCGAAATCACCAAGATTTCCACTGCTCTTCAGAGCTCTCCTCATATCGGAGAGTGTACGGGTCACGATGGTTGTTAGAAGAAACTGCTCTCGGTCGCTCATGAGGCTTGTATTGACAACAAGGACTCTGCCAATTTCCATGGCCTCAAAGACTGCATCGAGTATGGAGGCACCAGTTTCAACAAAGATTGGAGACCTAGCAATAAATCCAAGTCGTCTCTTCACAGCACTCAGGGTTCCAGGAGGCGTTCCGGCTGGGGCGCTATCGGAGTCCATGTTAAGGATAGTTGAAATCCAATCTTCACGGTCTTGAGAGTAGATCTGATCTATGAACGACGACATCTGGGAAGTAAACTCCATGATTGAATAGAGGTCACGGGGCTGCATCTCTTCCCAGAGAATCCTAATCTCACGGGCATAGCGCTTCACTTCCCGGGGTGTGGCCTTCAGATGAGTGGTCAGGTAATAGAAGTCACCTATGGTATCTTTGCGTGTATTTGGATCCAGTGCTTCGACTATATCCTGTATGCCATATTTGTCAACACCCTTAGCAAATTCGTCATGTGGATCGATACAGAATGCTGAAATCGTCGGGCTGTTGCTTCCGATGCGCTCAATGTTAGTATCAATGATGGATTTGATGAGCACCATCATGAGATTGCTCTTTCCTGAGCCCGTTGACCCGAAGATTCCAACATGCATCGGTAGGAACTTGGCGGGTATCATGACAGGAACCTCAAGAGTTTTCTCACCAATCTGGAGGTCTCCAATATACACCTCTCCATCGGTCTGTGAAGAAAGCATTTTTCGGACCATTGGATCCGATACTCCGGGCTGAGGGCGATACACATTGGCGAGGTGGTCTGGCAGTCTTCGCGGGGACTTGAACGTCCAGGCACCATCAACCATTTCGGCGTAACCAAGCATTCTGCCATCGATAGAAAGAAGCATGTTTCTCTCGATTCCCGAGAGATACGAGTCGCCCTCCACCATCAAGGTGCCAGCAACTCTGGATAAGTCATCAACACGGCGCAGATAGTTCTGCAGACCAAGTACACGGAAAAAGAATATCCTCTCGGTGCCATCTCTGCTGGAGTAGATCAGAAAGATCTCTCCTACACTGATGTCTCGGTTATTTCCCATTATACCAAGGTTGGTCTGGTCGCCCATGCCAACGCGGCCAAATAGTGTTCCAAGGGCGTTTTCATCAATTGTCATAAAACATTCCTCACTCATTATAGATTGAAGTCCTGCCTCTTGGGGCTCGACCTTCGCGGGTCTGAACCCATCTCATGTAGGACATCGGAGTAAACCTCGCGTGCCAAACCTAGATCTTCATAGCTCAGCTTGCACTCTCCATGTGCCAGCGCCAATGCTACTGGATATCCATACCAGCGAGCATCTCGCGACATGAACTCAATATCGCGAAACAATGCCTTCTCATTCTCTCGTGTGGCGTCGGGGTCATTCTTGACATAGATGCTCTTCAGCCACCAGACTCTATCAAAATCGATTCTTGAAGGGCGATTATCCCGAGAGAAGCTGTAAAGGTAGGGAACAGCAAGCTTAGGTGGAATGTAGGTTCTGTCACTGTATATATGAAGCCCACCACCGGGATCATTCTTTGATGGCAACAGGCAGAACCACTTCGAGGCCTCCCCGAAGATGTCCTCCGCCATATTCGCGATCCTGTGTGCGAATGGAATCGTGTGGTTCTTACTGACTGCACACAGAATGGCTCCTTGGTCACGAGCTAAGTAGCAGAGTTCCCTAAGCATGAAACCGCTTGGCATTGCTGGATATTTGAGGACAAAATGCATGAATACGCTCATTGCCCCATCCAGCATAACGTATTTGGGTCGCAGAGAACTGGTGAGAATGTTCCTGATTGCAGAATACTCTGCTACCTTCCTCAATTCATCATGCACAACTGGGTTAGTAAGGATACCCGCCCTAGAAATCAGGGCTTCCATTGTTTCCAGATTCGTTTTGTATCTGGCATACTCTGTGCTATCCAAGTCCGAGAAAGAGCCAACATGTGGACCCAAGACATCTCTGAAGAAGTACGTGACCATGTCCGTTATGTCCTTGTTAGGGTAGATGTTCGCAAGCGAAGCTGCAAGCTTGTTGCTCGCATCATTACGAACGCCCGAGTGCCAGTGCATATCGAGATGTGGCTGTGCCTCACCGAGCTCCGATTCTAGCTCGTCACGTGATAGGGGTTCAAACGGACTACCCTTGCGAGTATTGCTAGATAGAATCACAGTGGATGTGCTCATCAAATGGATTCGAATGTCATCTAGCATTCCAAAATTCTCTGTCCCTGAGCCATCTACCGCTGCGACCAGAAAATCATCATCCAAGATTACGTCTGCTGGATACGTATCCATTTTGGTGAGGAGATCTTCTTTGATTCTGTCCTCATCTTTGGCGAACTCAAGTTCATCTAAGCGAT
>JAUVHR010000132.1 GCA_030593165.1 Candidatus Thorarchaeota archaeon | reverse complement strand
GATAAAGCTCCTCAAGCCCTAGTCTGGAATATAGAGCGATTGCTGGAAGATTGGTGTGAAGGACCTGTAGATAGCAGCGCGAAGCACCTAGATCAAGTGCCCACCGGGCTAGTTCCTGATTGATGGATGTGGAGATTCCGGTTCGTCTGTACTGTTCTCTTGTTACTAGACTAAAGAAGCCAACCCATTCATCTTCAACAACAGCAATGCCAACTCCTGCAACAACGCCGGCAACCTTCACTAATGCGAAGGCCTTCTTCATTGCTATACGTTCCATTATTCCCTTTCTGACTCTCAGACTGTTATCATCGTAACGTGAAGCTTCTGCGTAGCATTTGAGAAACTCTGTTGATGGACGGTCTGCAATGTCAACTTCCCAGCAGCTTTCTCCTGATGCCACCCGTTTTGTAGATCCCGTTTGAATTGCAACAGTCATTCCTTTCTTGAATCCTGCTTCCTCAAGTAGATCATCTAGACCTTCAGGTTGACTCACTGGAGTGAGCTGGAAACGCGGCATGATTCTGCGTTCTTGATAGAACCTCTTGGCATAGTCTATGGCTTTGTGAATGTCAATGGAGGGCTCACCGAGCGGCAAGACACTATTGGCCCGTCGTGTGACATCATCATTAGAACGTAGATACCAACCACCCAGTTGTTCAATCTCCTTGGCTACCCACGCATTGAAAGCGATTCTCTCTAGTCGTACAATCAGGTCGGAATTCGGGTTCACGGGAGAGTTCCTGCCATTCGGCAGAAGATGACATTGCAGTATGATTAATCAATATGTCCATACAATGATTGAAACGCCTAGTGAATTGTCGGAGTGAATCCCAATGCGGCCGGGTGATGAGTGTCTTGTTGAGAATCTTGACTCCATTGATGGAATTGTGAAGGCCTACGCCCCCACACTTCACTTTCACCATAGAGAAGGCGACTTCTGTTGCTACCCCTCAGATGCACAAGAAGTCTATCGGGAGTTTGGTGCTGACTGGAGTGCATTCACGAGAGACCTCACGCCAGACATCTTGGACCCACAAGCTCCGTGCTATTTTGAGGCATGGCAAGATGACAACATGCTTCAGATACGATACTGGTTCTGGTACAGGTTCAACAGGTTTCCGGGGGGAGTGTTTGGCCTTGGCGACCATTTGGGTGATTGGGAACATGTCGAGATCCGATTGTACGGGCATCCAGAAGATGGCCCGAAGGTATGGCTTCTCTCCAACCATCTGGCTGCAAGACTATCGTCGTTTCCTAGTTCAGTCAGCTTGCCCGGATTTGAACCGGAGGACTCTACCTTTACCGTAAACAGAGTACATGTCTGGGTTGCGCTTGGTTCTCATGCCAACTACCCAAGTCCCAACAGCAGACCCTATTGTTATGCTCATGTTTTCTGCGATCAGCTGACTGGCGGTGGAGAAACGTGGGACACTGGCGCCAATCTTGTACCTCTTCATTCCACCAATTTCGCTGTTTTCACAGGAAGGTGGGGTGATAAGAAAGCTCCACGGAGCCCTACCAACAATTACAACAATCGTTGGCGGAGCGCGCCAGATATCATGCCAATAGTATAGAGTCAGTCCCTATCGCCTATTGGACTTGACTCGTTAGGATCCCTATTTGGGCACTGACTCGAATCCCTTTCTGAGTATCGTGTCGAAGGTGTAATCCGACTTGGTTGGATAGTCCTTATTGAAGTGAGCACCTCGCGACTCTCTGCGCATCCTGGCCATCTTCACGATAATCTCTGCTACCGAAACGATGTTACGCAGCTCAATAAGGTCAGGCGTTAGCAGAAAATTCCAGTAGAACTGATTAACTTCTTTCTTGAGGAACCCAATCCGATTCCTTGCCCGAATGAGTCGCTTCTCAGACCGTACAATGCCAACATAGTTTGCCATGAGTCTTCGGACTTCGTCCCACATGTGGCTTATTACAACCAGTTCATCTGGGTCTGTTGCCGCTCCCGGGTCCCACGGAGGAATCTGGACCATTGGACTCTCTTCCTTGACCATTTTCACCGCTACAATCGAGGCATTGTGTGCAAGAGCAGATGCCTCCAGAAGTGAGTTAGAGGCTAATCGATTTGCACCATGGAAACCAGTGCACGCGGTCTCGCCTATGGCCAACAGACCATCAACATCAGTACGTCCACTCTCATCAACTCGTACTCCACCCATCATGTAGTGAGCAGCGGGGACCACGGGTATTGGTTCCTTTGTCATATCTACTCCGGCCTTTAGACAGGTCTCGTAGATTGCAGGGAAACGTTCTTTGACGAAATTGGGATTCTTGAAGGAGATGTCCAGCCATACATGGTTAGCACCTGTTCGCTTCATCTCATTATCAATCGCTCGTGCAACAACATCCCTCGGTGCAAGTTCAGCATCCGGATGATAGTTATCCATGAACCTTGTTCCATCGGGACCTAGTAGTATGGCTCCTTCTCCTCGAAGAGCTTCAGATATCAGAGATGCCCTGATTTTAGGGTGAAAGAGCAGAGTTGGATGGAACTGCACAAACTCGAGGTTCATGACTGATGCGCCAGCACGATAGGCCATAGCGATTCCATCTCCAGTAGCAACGTCTGGATTGCTTGTGTACAAAAAGACTCGACCCGCACCACCAGTTGCTAGAACAGTAGCTTTCGCGGAAAAATGCTCCACATCACCAGTATTGAGATCAAGAACGTAAGCACCGTAGACCCTGTTGCTCCGAGAATAGAGATCCACAGCCATATGGTTCTCGAATATGGTGATACCCTTAGTCTGTCTCACGGCGGCGGCCAAGACCGTTTCTATGTCCATCCCAGTGTGATCCTTAACATGCAATACTCTGCGTTTAGAGTGTCCGCCCTCAAGCCCGAGTTCGTAGCCACCACACTCATCATCTTCGCAGAATGTGACCCCTAGTTCAGTCAATTCTTTGATAATCTGCGGACCCAGTCGTACAAAGGTCTCCACAACGTCTCGGTGACAGAGTCCTGCACCAACACGCATTGTGTCTTCAATGTGCTTGTCAATCGAATCGTCTTGTGATACTACAGCAGCAATTCCACCCTGAGCTTGATATGTAGCAGACTCGAGGAGTGTGCTCTTTGTGACCAGGTTCACAGGTCCATGTTTCGCGACCTTCAATGCAAAGAGGAGCCCTGAGAGACCGCTCCCGATGACCAAGAAGTCCGCCTTGTATACTTTTCCAGCCATGATAGCCCCACCAGACGTTGATTGTTTGAGAGCACTCCATTTTGGGATACAATCAGCATATACAGGTTATGAATGTAAAGCCAACGATAGGTACTTCCATTCAGTCATCTGTTTCATTAACTGCAGATTGCATAGATTTATTATTCAATAATTATGGATGCTCTCATCTCGCCCAGGAGATGTTTCCCCCTTGGACATTGAAGGCGTTATCATATTCGACTCTGAGTCAGGAATCCCACTCTTTTCGAGGTTGAAAGACAAAATAGACCCCTCGTTGTTCTCCAGCTTCATTGCAGCAGTAGGACATTTCTCCAAGGAAATGGAGATGGGAGGGCTTAGCTCTTTCACAACAGAAGAGAAGGTAATCTACCTTGCCGCCCATGAGCAGATAATCACGGCGCTAGTCGCTCCCAAGAAACCAGAGTACCAGCAGGCGTATTCATTGGCAAGAGAACTTGGTAGAAGATTCGAAGATCAGATACGAGGAGAGATTCCAAGAACTCCCCAACCCGCTGATTACGCTGAGTTTCAGCTTGTTGTTGATGATTATATCAGGAAGATAAGACATCCCTTCATCAGTCGGGTGTCTGACTTCATTCACAAACTGCATGGTGGAGAGGTCTCCGTGAAGTCAAGGCTGATGAGAAAGAGCGGAACCCAAGGAGTAATTGACATCGTTGTCAATCTTGGATTGAAAAGTACTGACGAATCGAACGGTCGGAAGAAGAAGGCGACAAGCGAAATGCTCGCCGAGAATTTCATCTTTGTGAAAGCCAGTGATGGTCAAATGAGTAGAGGAGCACTAATTGACTTCATAGACAGTATTGACGGATATGGGTTCATGGCAGTAAAACGTAGTGACCTTGTGTTCATTCCTTACTTCCCATCGAGGATTATTATTGTTGCAAGGGACTATTCGCCAGAGGCAATCGAGTTTCTTCAGAGACTCAAGACTGAGCGGGGAAATCTATACATCGACGGAACACATGTATTCCTAGGTGAGAAGATGAAAACTGGTCACGAAGGCAAGTGTTACGTTGACATCTATAGATGGCGTGATGATGACAATCCCGAGCTTTTCGATGCGACTTCCTATCGGTTCTAGACAGGCCTATGACGAACCAACGTATCAATAGGCAAACTCAGTGAGTAGAGCGAAGTTCTCATTTATGGTCATTGGAGAGATCCATCACGTGATTATCGGTCTATCTGTGAAAAGTGAAGACGATTCTATCAGATAGCGGTACAACCCTAATTCTAGGAGACTCTTCGTCTGGAAAACGGCCGATTAGCGCACCACCGAACACCTTGACAAGAGGTAACGAGAAACTATGAGGAACGTGCAATTCAATCTCTCTTGGAAGGTGTTTGACCCGAACCTCAATCTGATGCTGGTTCTTGGAGCTCCCAAGTTCGAGGTCAATTGGACCTAGTCGTGTGGGAATGTCGTTCAACACAAGCAGCGAAGTCGATGTGAACCACTCTTCGGGGATTCCAGGTAGTAATACGAGATCATCACCGGCTTCGTAGAGTAACATCGTACGGACTAGGATTAGGAGATCCGCTGCCGCTTCAATGCTTGAGCCATCACCATGCGAACCCCCCCAAGTCTCAATGTCTACATACTCCGGTAGAATGCAATGTTCGGATACACACTCCACCGCCTTGTTGAGTAGTTCTTCTGCCTCATGACGTTGGTTGTTCTGTGCATAGTAGTAAGCCAATCGCAGAGAATGATGACTAGAAATCCGTTCAGGAGGACCCTGAAAGCGAAACAACCCTCGTCGGAAGCTGCTGCGGGCTTTGCCTTCAGCCTTTCTTTCCAGGGCGCTCACGTCGATTCCTGAGGTGCCTGCCAACGAGATTGTACTGATGACGGTGAGAGCCTTTTCCGGAGTGAGGTCCGATTCAGTAACAGCTTGCGCACTTGATGAAACTGCTTCGCCAAGTCGATTGAGGATTCTCTCGATTGCCAGCGTGCGCACATTCTCCTCTCGCGCTTTCAGCACCAAGGCAACAGACTTCAAAGCGGCTGATACCCATATCAGCTCAATAAACCTCTCAATATCATCTAGAGTGTCTTCGCCACCGTCATCGCGGGGAGTCCCTTTGGATGCCGTTTCACCCTGAACGGTTTCAATGTCAGATTCAAGTGCCTTAACCCATGAAGGATGATCATCGCCGGTACTCTTAGAAGGTTCAGGCAAAATGGGGGATTTTTCAGTGGCCGACTCCTCTCCGGCGGTTTCATACTTCTCTTCTCTCACAGTAGCCTCAGCCTGTGGAGAAGACTCAACAACAGATCTTCCATCAGGGACTAGCATACGTAGAACAAGATTCAGTATCAATGGTAAGGATTTGTCGATGAATGGGAAAAAAATATCCAGTTGTTCAGCACTGCGATTGAGTTCGTAGGATTGCAAGATACCCCAGAGAAGTGGTGCCACCCCCGCACCACTATCTATTGAAGAATCGCCCAGATGTTTCTCAGCTAATAGGAGGGCAAGACTACTGGCAACTGGCTCACAGCCGCAGATGGCGAGTGTATGCAATATCCGTGCCTGCTCGCTACCTCTGGTGAGATGTACTTGGGGATTGTCTTCAAGCAGGTAAGAATAGGCCTGCATTATAAGAACAGCCTTTGCCTGTGAGAGAACCTCACCAAGATGTTGATTGGGGTACGTTCCTGCAAGGCGGTGTCCCGCCAGACTGAACCAACTCTCGACACTTGTATCACACGCAACCGGATCCAGAGTGAATTCGGGTTCGTTCGCGCCCTTCTCTACTCTGGAAAGAGGGCAGGCGAAGAAGAATTCTACAGAACCTGCGGGCGGAAGATTCACATCGAACCGGAACATAGCAGTTCCAAGTCCTCGACTTGTGGAGTAGCTTGTGTCAACTCGATCACCTGTGAGGATAGTCTCAAGCGAATTCGGGTTATCTGCGGTGGACATGATTACCGACGAGGGAGTCCCGTCCAAGATGCAAGCGAGAAGACCGTTGACGTAGATTCTACCCCTAGCTTCATCATATTCAATGGATTCGATTGGCTCGACTCCTAGGACTGACATTGGCCGAACCGCAAAGATGAAACTGATGTTCTGGGGTTCTAGTGCGAAGTTCTGAAAGGATACCTCGTTATAGACCGCTTCATTCTCATCCTCAGATGTATGGTAGATGAGCCGCGTCAGTTCGACTGGTCCTTGTTTTGTCTTCAGTTCATATATCTGATCTTCTGGAGAAAGGAGTGTGAGTCCAGTATCTTCATCCACGGCGGGAAAGATTATGCCATCAGGGCCTACGAACCATACCTCGACTGAACCGGTATCGAAGTGTGTTGTCAAGAGACCTCTCGATTCCAGAACCCCGACGTGTTTCTTGCCTACGCCCCCGATGGGTACCCAGTTCCGATGAGTTGTATTTCGGAAGCCCGACTCACCAATTGAATCACTGCCATTCCTCTCCAAGTACCTGACAACCCATCGAGGTAACATCCACTTCTGTGCCCGGGAATAAACTACACTGTTGAGTTTTGCTCTAATATGACATATCTCATCCCATTCCAAGGTGAACTCGTTCTCAGTCAAGGGAATCCTATGGTTCTTTGTAACCCTTCGGAAACGCTGCAGAGCCGGACTCTCGCTTGTCAATGCCATAGTGTTTCTCTCAAAGTGTTCTTTCTCAGAAGAACTGGAATCGAACGGGTTAGAGGTCAAAGGGGGCCCGATGCATATATGTGATTTTGAGATAATGCTAATTCGAACTAGTAAATGCTTAATAGCAAACAAAAGGCGAATGTTGTACATCGCGCCGAGTTGTCGTCTAGTATGGAAAATGAGTGTGGGTTCTAATGGCAGAGGTAATAACCAAGCCTTATGGTCGCATCACAAACATGGTGGCTAAGGAGCTTCGGCTCATCTTTAAGGACAAAATAGCTCTCATGCTCATCTTTCTTCTCCCCGCTGCTGTGATTGGAATGCTCTGGTGGGTCACAAACGAGAGTTCCATGGGTGGAATTGCAATGGGTGGCGACGGCATGGGCGGTGACGTCGTTGATATTGGCGGAAATGTTACCGAAATACCGGAAGGAGAAATAATCCTTGGGCTGATCGACAGGGATACAACAAGGGTGTTCGACGGCGATGACCTATCTGAGGAGTTCATCGAAATCATAGGGAATTTCACGGAATTGATTTTCTACGAAGACGAAGATATGGCGTTCCAAGCACTGTATAACATGGAGATTGCAGGCTATGTTATTATCCCAGACGGGTTTGAGGCCAACCTTACGATTAACGAACCAACATACATTGAGGTGCATGTTGACGCCACTGATCTGATTGGGCAATCGACGGTTATGGGTATGGTTCAGGGAGCCACAATCATGTTCCGTGCGAGTCATCTCTGGATTAAATCAGAGGTGTTTCCGTCTATGACGATAGAGTTCGCCCCAGAGGGAGGTTTCCTCGAGGCGATTTTTGGAGCATTCATTGTGATATTCTCTAGCTATCTTGGAATAGCAATGACCTCTGCGCAGTCAATTGTTGGTGACACGCCACTCAGACGAATGCTCTTGACGCCCACAAACAGGCTCGAGGTCATAGTCGCGAAAGCTCTTGCATATGTCGTAATCGGGTTCTTCCAGTCCCTGCTACTCGTTACTCTGTGGGTGGTAGCATTTGACCTGAACTTGAACACAGGATTTGAGAATCTGATATTTGTTATGAGCTTGACAGCCCTCACAGGGTCTTCAACTGGCATCTTGATTTCAGCAGTCGCATCTTCAAGACTTCAGGCGAACCAGATGTTCCTATTTGTTCTTTTCGCCACGCTGATTCTAGCAGGTTTCTTCATTGATGTAGGAGCCCTTGGTGAGATCCTTCCCATGAACCAAGGAATGGAAGTCCTCATCGATACCGCATTCAAGGGACTGACACTACTTGAAGTCTGGGAACCAATTGTGAAGCTGGTAGGGTTCTCGGTATTAGCGATCTTGGCTGCGACATTCATCTTCTCGAAGAAGCCCACACTGGGGTAGCAGGTGGTCAATATGGTAGAAAGAGCAAGCACAAAGGAAAGCGACCCGGGACAGAGGCAACCCTTTGTAGAGGAGATGTTCTTCTCGGGTTCAAGGATTGGAGGAGCCATCGACTGGGCGCTTGAGAGGGAAGACCGAGAGATACAC
>JAUVHR010000129.1 GCA_030593165.1 Candidatus Thorarchaeota archaeon | reverse complement strand
GGAGCAGAGAAGAGAGCTGTTGATCAAGGTGGTCCTTCACAACCTAGGACGTCTGAACTTTCTGGAGTGTGATGGCAGATGACTTTTCACACAGGGCTAGATCTTGCGGAAGATAGATTAGGACCGGCCCCGAAGGTTGGTTTTGGTGAACAATTTGACTGAAATTCCTATGCAAGAACCAGGAGCTGAAAAACCGGCCACGCGACCAATGGAAGTGTTGTCCATTGTTCTCTTGGTCGCTGTCAATGCTGTAATGGGAGTTGTCGCTGCTGTAATTGGTCTTGATATATCAGGAGATGCAATATCTGTAGTTGGATTCATTATCGCCGTGATTGCACTTTGGGTGGCCAAAGGTCTCTGGGACATGAATGCACAAGCATGGACTTGGGCCATAATCCTGTCTATCATCGGAATACCCCTGTACGCATTCTCAGTCATTGCGTTCGAAGGCATATTCCTGTGTGTCATAACTCTGGTATACTTGAATACCCCTATCATAAAGAAGTATTATCAATGAGTAACGACCATTTTCCATGAATCTTGGGCCCAACAACGCATTGCCAGTTGTTGGGTATCTCTCTTTTTGAAAAAAAAGCGATATCCCGTAGTCTCCAAGATTGGTGATTTCATCATGGATTCTCCAAGATGGACCTGTTAGTTGGTCAGTACGAAGTAGATAATTCGTATGCAAGAAATCGGACACTTGACATGACTGGATGATTGTGTCACATTGACAGCACAGATTCTGGCTTCTTCGCCAGTCTCTTGAGGATCTTCTCATCATGGAACAGTGCCTGCCGGTTCAGGCAGAGTACGACCCCACATCTTGAACAGATGGAGCCAGCCAGCTCCTTGAGAGTCGGAGAGTCTGTCAAGCTCGTCCTGAACTCATCCAACGAGATGCTGAAGAAGGTAGATCTCTGTCCTGCTACTCGGTCAACTACTACGGAATGAATCTTCTCAACAAGCGAACTAGAATCACTCTCATGCTGGAGAATACGGGCCAGTAGACGCATTCCAGCCGACAGGTTGCATGACAACTCATAGTGCTGCGAGTCCCAGTGTTTCTCATACCCATCCTCAACTATTCCAGTCTGCCAGAGTGGGAATATTTCAAGACCCTCAAACCTTTCATCATACGGAATCCGCTCGACGACCTTACCCCACTTTCGTTCTTTTCCGTGACGAATGGGGGCCCCATTCGGAATGTGAGATGGACGACCACAGAAGACATACCATCCTTTCACGGTTTCTCCTGCTAGCAGATTCAAATGACATCTAGCGCTCTCTGTGGACTCATCAAGGGCGAAGGATGGAACCCAGACCGAATGTTCCTCGCATCTTGGCTGACCGCAGAGTGTACAAGCGTAAATCTCCTGTGCGCTTCGCACTAGGCCAATGCTCTTACATTGAACGCATCCAGACAAAGACACCCTATCTCCTATTGATGAATAGTGCGCGCAACATCTATTTCACTCTTGGGAGAAGTAGCACGGAGGGAAATCAGGTGGAGAACAGCCAAGAACAAGTACTAGCCGTTAGCTCATTCTGTGGCCTCGTCGTATCCAGAGGACACGGAGGCTATTCTTTTCCAAGGGACTCTGAGGACACAAAGACGTGCCCGCGAAAGATATGGACCAAGACTGGAAGGGGTGACAGGAAGAATCAGTATCTCTGTACGCTTCCTCTGAAAGAAGTCTCTTGTTGAGTATGTGAGATTACTCATGTGTTAGTAGTTAACTGACATCTATTGCATCTAGTATTCTACTACAAAAGGAAAACACTCTGTCACCAACTCTGAAGCGCTCTTGAATCTCCAGATCTCACTTGGTGAAACAAGGTGATCAGCGAATTCTGCAATGAATTCATCAACAAAGTATGCCAGACTCCTTTTGAGCCATTGTGAGGACCTAGTAGTCACCAACATACAGGCAATGGAGTATTGTTCATTATACTGCAAAATGAGTGTCGCTTCATCCAAGATAATCTCGCGCACATTTCCCTTATCCATAGTTTCTTTCAAAATCATTCCAATTCCCTGCAGCATTCCTGAGAAGAGGGCATCATCCGCCATACCTTCTCGCCGATTCCATATGTGAGTGTATAACGGAAGTCCTCCCTTAGTTTCAATGATTGTAAGTCGGAAAGCTTTGTAGGGAAGAATATACAATAAGCTGATTTTGTAGATCCAAATGAAACCGATCACTACTGCACCTGTTACGTGAACAATCACAGCCTCAAACATTAGAACTGTAGCAGTGAATGGAATGCCTGTCAGGAGTGTGTCTAGAAGGCTTCCGATGATTAATAGAATCATCGGACCCAATCCTGTAACCATAGCAATCACAAGAGCTGCACCTGAGTAGGGTTTGAGACTGTTAGGAGCATTCCAGTGGATTCTGGCGTTAAAGAATAACCAGACTAAACCAATCAAGAGTGTTACGAGAGCATCAAAAATCGTACCCACCGAAGCAAGTAAGAGGGCCCCCTCAGAGGACACAATACCAAGTTCGACTCCATAATAAGATACAATCATGAGCGCGGCGAATGCTGTTCCTAGTATCAACATTATGGAAACTTTTCTCATGTCCATTGACTCTCTTCCCATGACATCTATAAGATAAACTATGGCGAACATGTATCCAAGCTGGAAAAGCTCTGACATGATCAGAAGGGGAGTTGATTCGAGTAGAAGACTTGCTCCTTTTGTTGCAATGGACGACATCCACACAAATGCAACGAACACGAAGATACCAATGGCTTGATGTTTCTCCTTGATGAATAGGTTGATACCCACGATTGATACAATTAGCAATTCCACTATAGGAACCAAAACATCAACTGTGAGCACCACCCAATCCAACAGCATTTTTCATACAGTCTTAAACATACTATTGGGTTTTTTACTTAATAAAGGAAGAGAAGGACTCTCCGTCGCTGGGAGTGATGCATCCGTAACAAGACAGGAGAAGGAAGCCAGGACTGCGGGAGGGATCTCATCTCGATGATTACAGACAAAGCCTCTGCTGAGTTCGGACTCCACTGGAGGCTGTATGGTGGTGACACTGGGCAGGAGACCGGTGGAACACAGGAGTTTCTTATAGTTGAGGTTCACTCACAAAATGCAAAAACGGGTCACGGAAGAAAATTCAAAATGACGAAGCCCATGAGAAATCGCAAGTCATAAGTGGTACTTCTTTCCCATCCATGTACAGGCAATCCGAATAGGAGGGTCAATACCATTACTGACTTCGAACCCTGTAATGTAGAGGGCTCGTGTGGTCACACATTCACCGTTGATGTTGCCACGCCCATAACATGCCCAATGATGCCAGAGTATATCGAGAAATTAATGTCGGGCGACATCTGCCGAGGGGAATGCCCGGTATGTTCGGAGCAAGTCGTTTTCTACGCAAGGATTGTTCTGAACACGTACTGTGAGAGAATAGGGGTCTATCCACTCATCTGGGAAGACAGAATTCTCAAGAAAGTTCCTGATGTAGACACAATGATCTTTGAGGAGTATGGCGGCCCTTTTGTCAACCTCAAGAAGCATCTACAGAAGCTGGGACTCTTGACAGAAGAGGGCGATCTCTCGGAGCAGTATCTGGAGAAGATTCGGACTGGGGCCAAACCTGAATGGCAATGACTGCCTTCTATTCCTCGTTCTTCTGAGCCGCCTTATGTTGGCGTCCTAGCTCGATGTAGAGCTCGGCTCCGGTCATGAAAGCCTCTTTTAGGACCTCTGGAACTTCCTTCTTCACTTTTCCGGGAATTCCCAAGACAAGACTCCCATCCGGAATGACTGTGTTCTCTGTTACCACAGAACCTGCACCAATTACACAGTCAGCACCCACTTTGGCACCCGTAAGAACGATTGATCCAATGCCAACAACAGTACGATCTCCTATCTCACATGCGTGGATTACACAGTTGTGACCAGCTGTGACGTAGTCCCCGATAATCGTTGGATTTGTAAATGTGGTGTGAACGGTTGTATTGTCTTGAATAGATGTGCCCTTACCTACGCGAATGTAGTTCATATCAGCCCGCAACACAGCAAACTCCCAGATGCTAGTGTCTTCGCCCACTTCGATATCTCCGATGAGTGAAGCACGTGGTGAAACGTAAGCATTGGGATCAATCTTGGGCATCTTGCCATCGAACTCATACAGTCCCATATCATGCACCGGACTGTTGGGACGACTCTTGGTCTTTAAGAGTGTTGATAAGGCCTGAGTGAGGACCTGTGTCAAAATCAGTTGGGATGCTATCAGCGTTGCCGTTGACTCCACTCCATTATCCATTCGCTAAGGTGCTTTCCAAGCTTGACAAGAGACTGATACTACCAGGACTGGTTGTAGGGTCGGTCATCCCGGACATCGAAGTGCCGTTCATGTGGGTGTTCTTCAGCGAGTACCAAGACCATTTCATTCTTCACAGCCTGATTGGAGCTCTCACACTTGGCCTACTGGCAGCAGTTCTTGTAACACGATTCCTCTATCCGCCAATCATCTCGTTCGTCTTCGGTGTGGACAAGGACAGACTGAACGAAGCCTGTAGGCTGAAGCCGATTCTTGTCTTGTCATGCGCGATAGGAGTGCTTTCACATCTCGTCCTTGACGTTCCAATGCATCCATACAATCCCATACTTTGGCCTTGGGTCCCCTCTAGCAACATCGTGGGAATACTCGTTCTATTCTTTGCACAGGGAAACGGCATCGCAGTCGGATTTGTGAGAGCAAACGCCCTGATGAGTGTCGTGATGCTGTTCTTCTGTGTGTCAATCCTAGTACGGTATAGGAAAAAGAAACTCTGGGAGCACGTATGGCTTGGAGATGATGTTGGAGAGTCCCAAAGAGTAGACTAGATTTCATATCCTCTCGAATTTGGCTCTCACAGTTGCCCCACAGTAATTACACGCAGCCTCAAGCGGGCCTACCCAATCAATCGTTTCATGTGATACTACGGCACCACACTCTGGACACTTTGTCGGTAGTCGAACAGTCCTGATGTCGGCACCATCAGCTCGGACTCGGTGCTCAGGCGGGATTACATGTTCAGGAGCGTGAACGGTAAATGTTTCCGGGGGCGTTGGCGGCATTCTGACCTCTTTCGTGGGGCCTTCTTTTGATCTCCTGCGTAGAAGGAACGCACCTACAATGGTTAACACTATGATTCCCATGACGATAGTAAGCATCAACATGGACTCAGGCTCAGGAATCGTGTCAGTGGTAGTAGTGGTAGTAGGTGTGGTTGTGAGAGTTGCAATGTGGTCATCATCATAGACGCCTATGTTGTAGACAAGACCAGGATCGTCATCATAGCCAGGCAGCGTATTCTCTTGCACCAGAATGTAGACTGTCGTACTTGAAGAGAGTGTGAAATCAGCCTCACGAAAGTCGCCATAGCCTTCGCCACTGACAGTGATTATGTCACTGAAACCTAGGTCCGTTGCGACGGTGATATTAACTGGCATAGAAAAAAGGAAGCGCGTGATAATGACTGTCCAATGGCCCGCACTCAGCGACACCACGTAGTCTTTAGGTCCACCGTAATTCGATCGAGCTATTATCTGCTCTTCCTCAAGCGTTTCGTTTGGTGTAAGACTGGTCTGAGCGAGCACTGGTACAACCATTGTAGAAAGTATACAGAAGCAGAAGAATGCCTGAAGAACTCCTTCTCGGAACCTCATCGCCACACACCTTCAGTGAAGTTACACAATGCTTGTCTTAAGTATTGTTGACTGTGGACAAAGGACAACGTTGGGAACGTGTTTGGGGAGAACAATGCTAGACATCGATCACATTGAAACGTCCACATGAGCAAGTAGATTACAAAGATGGGATGATAGATGGAACTATGAGCTTAGATAATCCATTGGATAACTGGCGTTTCCTGCTTGGTAAGTGGAGAGGCGAATCCAAAGACAAGTATGGTGGAAAGGGCGTTATTGTCACCATCGCTGCATTCACCGAACAACCAAGTGATAAGTTCATCATGGGTATGCTTGAGGCTACAAAAGAAGGCCAACTAGAGAATCGAAGTACCTCGATGATGTTCTACGACCAAGAGCAAGGTAAGTTTCTACGTAAGTCCTTCTTCTCTTACGGGTGGGTAAACAATGAAGTAGAGTTTCATAGTAGCGAGAACGAGATCAGGTTTGGTGTCGTGATTCAACCTCCGCCGAAGTCATTCGAGGGAATGAGGTGGAGGTCGTTTATCAAGAAGTTTTCGGGCACAAGAGTGATTCTTGGTCTTGAGGTGGCCAAAGGTGATGACGAGTTCAAGGAATTTGGAGCCACTGAGTTCGTCAAGACAGTATGACTCATTGGACCGGTATGAACCACTCCTCAAGCGAGATCTGAGACTGAGTGTCTTGAATATCCTTGTCTTTGTAGAGCCTTCTCAGGAATGAGTTGTAGTCGTCAACACTGGAGGTTCTCACGGTTGCATAGAGACTGTAATCCTGACTGACCCGATGCAAGTGCCAGACCTCCTCCATCTTACCGATTCTGTGAGCTGACTCTGCAACAGTACCTGGTCGGGGACGAATCTGAAGGAAGAACTTGATAGGTAGGCCTACATGTTTGAAGCTGATATCAACAGAATAGCCAACCACTACCCCTCGATTCTCCAGACGTCGCATTGCTTTCGACACTGCAGGTTGGGTCAGCTCTGGTAACATTGCTTTCCCAATCTCATCTTGAGACAGTGGAAGTGGTCTGTCGGATGATGGTCGGCATCGGCGCAAGACATTGAGCAATATCCGGTCGTTTCGGGAAAGCGGTTGTTCCGATGGTCCTGCTTTTTCGATTGCGAAACCACGTGACTTGTATGTTGTCAACACTTGGACCAACTCGTAGGTCTGTGCTCCTGATTTGGCGATTGTCTTGTCTATATCATCAAGGAATCTTTCAAAGGCACCGGGCGACTGGAATCTGAAGAGCGCGGAGAGTGAGTGGTCTCCAGAGATTCCATCAAGAGATTCCAACTCGGGCATATCGAGGAGATCTTCACTTACTCCGAGTTCGCGAGGATTGGTCTTGATGAGAAGAATCGTGTTGCGTTCAGCATAGACTTGTGCGGGGTCAAGAACTGCAACGTAGGCTCGTATTACTCCTGACTTGACCATGCGTCGAATGGTTCTGGCAGTCCAGTTTCGGCCCTTATTCATTTCTTCACTCAACGAACTCATACTGGCTCGCGAGTTTCTAAGAAGTTGTTTCAGGAGCCTCTGTTCGCTCTCTGTCATTGTATGCACTCGTGTCACCGCCTTTGTGTGCAATATATTCCATGCCGTTCTGTAGGATTCATATAAACACTCCTGACAGGCCCACGCGGCTGATTATTATGACTGATTACAAAGTGAAGGACATCGCTCTTGCCGAAGAAGGCAGGATGCTGATTGACTACGCTGAGAAGCATATGCCCGTTCTCATGCATCTTAGAGAGAAATACTCTGAGAGCAAGCCGCTAAAGGGTATGAAGATTGCTGGCTGTCTGCATGTAACAAAAGAGACCGCAGTTCTTGTTGAAACCCTACGTGCCGCTGGTGCTGAAGTTGCATGGTCTGGCTGCAATCCACTGTCAACGAATGACAAGGTAGCTGCTGCCCTTGCCGCGAATGATGTATCTGTTTTCGCGTGGCACGGTCTAAACACCGAGGAGTACTACTGGTGTATCGACCAGACTTTGAACTCTGAGCCAACACTAACGCTGGACGATGGGGCGGACCTCATCTTTACCATCCACAACAAGCGTAAGGAGTTGATTCCAAATCTATATGGAGGCTCCGAGGAAACCACGACCGGTGTGATTCGCGTCAGGGCAATGGCCGCCGATGGGGCTTTGAAGTATCCGATAATGGCGGTAAATGATGCTGATACAAAGCACATGTTCGACAATGTATATGGAACCGGACAGAGCGTATTTGATGGTGTTTTGAGAGCATCCGCCATTCTGATTGCGGGTAAGACCGTGGTGATTGGAGGATACGGCTACTGTGGTCGAGGAATGGCAACTCGCGCCAAGGGATTTGGTGCAGATGTTATAGTCACGGAGATCGACCCTATTAGAGCACTTCAAGCCAGAATGGACGGATACAGAGTCTTGCCTATGGCAAATGCTGCCATAGAAGGCGACCTGTTTTTGACTGCTACCGGCATGAAGGATGTGATTACGGGCGAACACATGAAGGTGATGAAGGACGGCGCCATAATGGGCAACGCAGGTCACTACAATGTGGAAATCAACGAACCCGATCTCATCAAGCTCAGCAAGGGACCAAAGAAGAGAGTTCGACATGCTCTGGACGAGTATGAAATGATGGATGGTCGCAGACTCTACTTGCTCGGTGAAGGCCGCTTGGTCAATCTGACGGCGGCAGAGGGACATCCTAGTGAGAAGTTAGCATTCGTTGCTGCTTCCTAGAAAGGTGATGGACCTCAGTTTCGCAGGGCAGTTAAACGCAATGATC
>JAUVHR010000183.1 GCA_030593165.1 Candidatus Thorarchaeota archaeon | reverse complement strand
GGAGCAGAGAAGAGAGCTGTTGATCAAGGTGGTCCTTCACAACCTAGGACGTCTGAACTTTCTGGAGTGTGATGGCAGATGACTTTTCACACAGGGCTATCAATTACACAATCAATTAATGATGGATAGAATGTACCCATTTTCACAATCTGCTTTGCTTGTCCTACAATAGGAGTAAATTCATGGATGAATCCCTCGAATGCGTGAAAGATGGGCCTTAACGGTTCTAGACTCTTATCCTCATCAATCTTCTCGAACAAAGATTCAGACGAGATATAGTCTGAATCTCACCCTGTCTGTAGTAGGCAAGTATGTGAATGTTCATAAATAGACTTTCCCTTTGATGTTGACGTCAGGGGGTTTCTGATGGGGTGGGTGTGTTCGTGTACCCCCTAACGTCGGTTCTTGCCCCTTCCCTTCACCTTGCGGATTTAGGATGTCGTACCTATCGAGCAGTAAAGTACTACCTCTGGAGAGTCATCTCGCGTTTTGCCTGTGATAGCCTCGCCAGTGAGTTCCTCCAATCTAAGATGGAGGTTTTGTGATCCCTCCTGGACGATTACCTCGTCTTCGGAGATGTCCTTAAGCTTCATGAGAATCTGTAGTGCCTTAGCCCAGGCGGCCTCTTTTTCTTGAGGCGTAGTCCCGTCACCAAGTACAGCCAGCAGGAGTGACTCAATGAGTCCAGCACGACTCAGGAACGCTTGAGAAGACCTGTAAATCTCAATGGCCCTAACATTACCCTTGCTGTCAATTGCGATTAAACCGCATGTTCCCTCAGGGAGAAGGGCACGAAGCTTCTCGGCAGCTTCTCTCACTTTCTCCCTTTGTTTTTCTAAGGAATCAGTGTACTTGGTCCTGTCACTGGAACCTGCAGCACCGCAGTAGTGGTCGACATCACCCCATATCCCTCCTTGGTCAACTGCATGTTCGGGTGTGTAGTGGTCAACATCACACATGATGGACTCGTATTTCTGGCGCTTGACACTGCCTCGCAGCTTATGAGAGGCTGCTCCCATTGAGGAGTATCCTGCTCCTGCCACTAGTCCGTGGGGTGCGTGGACGCACTTCACAGGGATTCGTCTCTGTTCTCCCGGCTGCAGCAAGAGGCTCGCTACAACCATCCTGTCTTGACTGCCATGTGCTCGAAGGACTTCTCCCTCCTCAATCAGTACGGGTACTGAACCGGTGTTGTGTGCTAGTATTGTTTCAACTTGATCCCCAGCCTCCGTTATTACAAGCACTCCAGTTTTCAGGGCTTGGGCCGCATTCAAGTAATCCGAACTAGCTTCGGTAGGGTCTGCAACCACTATGGGTATGATTGAGAGTCCTTGTTGACTGATTGGGCCCTCCATTCTGAAGGTTCCCTCCAGAAGGATCTCATCTGCTAACGCGCGGATCTGTGCCGCGCCTGATACATTCGACAACTCAAGTTCACTCATTTTGTAAGAATTGTAATGGTATTACATGATACCGTATGTATATTTGCATATAAACTATTACATGTAATGAATAATAATATGGTCTATTGACTTATGATAGCAAATGAGTTGGGGCGGTGCGGGTTCTCTGCCCCTTCCTATCCATCGCTTGCCAAAGCCTACTCTGTGACGAGAACAGCTTTGATTCGAACGAGACCTGCACCAATCTTCTCCTGCTTCTTGATCTTGAATCGACCCAGGAGTCCTGTTCGCTCCACATGAGGCCCTCCGCAGACTTCCATACTGAAGTCGCCGACGCTGTAGACAGACACCTCATCTCCGTATGTGTCCTTGAAGAATGCCAGTGCACCCCTCTCCAGAGCCTCCTTCAGCGGCATGAACTGCTGGGTGAGCGGGAGGTCTCTGGCTATCAAGTCGTTCACGAACTCCTCAACTTGCTTGAGCTCGTCAGGTGTCAGTTTCCTGTCAAACGTGAAGTCGAATCTCAGACGTTCTTTAGTGATGTTGGACCCATTCTGTGTGACAGAATCGCCTAGCACCTTTCTCAGTGCAGCCTGCAGCAGGTGCGTTGCTGTATGAAGGTGAGTAATCTCCTCGCTATGGTCTGCAAGTCCACCGCTGAACTTACCCTGAGCTGCAGTACGAGAGAGTTCTCGGTGATGTTCAAACTCCGTTTGGAATTCTGCCATGTCGATATCTATTCCTCGCTCTTCTGCAAGATCTCGGGACATCTCCAGCGGCAAGCCGAAGCTCGTGAACAACAGGAAAGCATCTTTGCCTGTGATGGTGCCGTTCTCCTCAAGGATTCTCTCAAACTTCCTCAGGGCCTTTCCAAGAGTCTTCCTGAACTTAGCTTCTTCATCATCCAAGTTCCGCATCACGAAGTCGCGATTGCGTTCAACTTCGTCGTATGCTTCCTTGTACATACTGATGACTATCTCAGCAAGGTCCCGCAAGAAGCCAGCCCCAATTCCAAGTCGGTCTGCGCTGTGAATACTCTTTCTCAGTAGTCGGCGAACTATGTAACCATGTTCAATATTCGATGGAGCAATCTTGTGGTCATCTGCCATTATCATGACTGCAGATCTTACATGGTCTGCCACAATCCGCATCAGTTTGATGTCATCGTCATTGAACTCCTCCTTACCAGAGAGTTCCTTGATCTTTGTCATCAATGGGACAAACAACTCGATATCGTAGACTGTCGGCTTGCCCTGAAGCATTGCGACAGTTCGTTCAACACCCATCCCAGTATCTACATTTGTCCTGTCCATTATCTCGTAGATGCCATCCTCGCGCTTATTGTACTGCATGAAGACATCATTCCAGATCTCGAAGTAAGCTCCACAACTGCAGCCCGGCCTGCAGTCTGGACTGCACAATGGCACATCATCAATCCTGATGAACATCTCAGTGCAGGGACCACACGGGCCCGTAGTTCCTGCTGGTCCCCACCAATTGTCCTCTTTTGGCAGGTAGTAGATACGTTCCTTCGGAATTCCGAGGCTCATCCAGATTTCGGCCGACTCATTGTCTCGTGCAGCGTCATCGTCACCTGCAAATACGGTGACCGAGAGCTTCTCAGGATCAAAGCCTAGCCACTTCTCGGAGGTAAGGAACTCGTAGGAGCAGGTTATCGCCTCTTCTTTCCAATAATCATCACCAATGCTCCAATTACCCAACATCTCAATGAATGTTAGATGGCTGGAGTCCCCAACTTCATCAATATCTGTGGTTCGAATACACTTCTGACAATCGGCAATACGGCTGCCTTGGGGATGTGGTTGTCCAAGCAGGTATGGTACAAGAGGATGCATGCCTGCAGATATGAACAACACTGTGGGATCGTTCTCCGGCAGGATTGATGCAGAAGGGATTATCGCATGGCCCTTCTCCTCGAAGAACTTCAAGTACAGTCGTTTTAACTCCTTAACGTTCATTGCTAAACACCCACCATTAGAAGTGTCAGTTCGTTGCATCAACTTCTCAAGCGATTTTAACGCTTTTGATGGAACGTATTCAATGCGAGCTCTCTAGAGCAGGATTAGTCCAGAGGGGGTCATGCGGTATCTTCGTATCCTGTCTGGAACCCATGGATACCTCTCAATCCAATCTAGGAACCTATCATTGGACACGATGTCTGCATTCTTCTGTTTTGCAAGTTTGATGATGAGAAGATCATCATTCGTCCCTCTCTGAGCCTCAACAACTGCACCACCTGCAAGCAGTTCTCGAAGTGCTTCAGGTTTGTCTACCTTATGTTTCAGAGCCGCGGAAACAACAATGGTTGGTCTGTACCCCACCTCGCGAAGACTACGATGAGCCAAGACCAGATTTTGGAGTCTTGGCACTCCGTCACCCGATAGGTAGAAGGCGATGTTGTTTCCATCCATGATTAGTGTAGACCTACTGGATTTCACACTCGTTCGTTCAGCCCTTCGATCTTTCTCTCTACATCGCATGATGTGCCGGTCAAGTGCATCTCGGTCAAACAACCTATCACAATGAGGACATCTGGCTCGTTTTGGCAATCGAATCCATCCTTGGTCATATGAACATCGACAGCAGTAGGAACCAACCAGTTCCCATAGCGAGGAACAGGAGGCCAAGAGGCGTTGCTATCTTGAGGAAGTCAGTGAAGCGAATAGGTTCGTTCTCCTTCTCAGACATGGCCAGGGCAAGAATATTGGCTGGAGACCCAATCGGAAGTACAAAACCTCCGATGTTCACCGCAAACATGAGGACAAACGGGAGAAGCGGGCTGGCCAGCGCAAAGTCCGCTGCAATTGGTGCAAGCACTACAGAGACCGGGATGTTATCAATCACAGCCGACAAGAGACTCGGCACCCATACCATGAATACAATTGCCAGAGTATCATCTCCGGAAATCAACCCACCAACTGCATCTCCAAGTGCATCTATAAGACCTGTCACTTCAAGTGCTGCCACAAGACCAAAGAGTCCAACCAGGAAGAAAATCGTTCCCCAGTTGATTTTCTTAAGGACATCATCTACCAATTCTCGAGTGAATAGCAATAGCCCTCCTGCTACGATTATGGCTATCAATGATGGTTGAAACCCAGCACTATGGCCTACCGTGAACCCTACGACGAGAATGACCATGGCTATGATTGCGGCGTAGAAGTCCTTGCGGGACCTGATCATGTAGGAAGCATCAACCAGAAGCATCTCATTGATTGAATCCTCCTCTCCTGGTTTAAGCTGGTCCTTGAAGTATCTCAGCAAGATTGGAACGGCCACCAAGAACATTATCACTGATAGTGGCATCATGACTATGAACATCAGGCCTTGGTCTAGTGTGGTAACATTCGCTGTTTCTTCTGCAATAACCAGGTTCGGCACTGCACCAACAATAGTTGGAATAGACGCGAAGTTTGTTACTATTGCCTCAGATATCAGGAACGGTTTGAAGTCTATTTTGAGCGCCTTGCACAACTCGATTGTGAGGGGTCCCATGATCAGCATAGTGGATGTTGTGTCAATGAAGAGTGAGACGACGAAAACGAAGGCCATGAACGACACAAAGAGTTCTCGCGTCTGTCCATGAGTTGGTTTTGTCATCTCAACAGCCAGATACTGGAACATACCAGTTGATGCTGCGATTGTGACTATGGTCATCATAGAAAAAACGAATAGAACCGTGTGCCATTCGATATGCTCTACCATTCCAGAGAACGTGCCCACTTCTGCAGCAACAAGGACTGCCCCTACTATTCCCATCCCCAACAGCGCAGCCGCGGTTCTATTCACTTTCTCTGTGGAGATAGCGATGTAGGTGCATATGAAGACTAGAAGAACTAGTCCAGCTACAGGATCAAGTGCCAAGGAACTTGGACCTCACGCCCACTAGACAATGAACCTCCACTTAAACCAATCACTATGACATAACCCGTTTCTTACATTTTGAGAGTGAACCTCAACTGTAAGAAACCTCTGTGTTCCACCCCTCCCCTGCCCGGTGTCACCACCTTGCAGACTCTGACGAGTCCACAATCAGCAGGGGCTTTGTCTGTAATCATTGGGATGAAATCCCTCCCACAGTCCTGGCTTCCTTCTCCTGTCTTGTTGCTGGCACATCACTCCCAGCGACAGAGAGTCTTTCCACAGCTGTTACCACGGCGGGGTCATTATCACTCACTCCAGCCTCGTCACCAAAGCTAGAGAGATCCAATCGGACAAAGTGAACAGCCGCGGACTCCCTGGGACCTGATGTTTGGTCCTTTGTGGGGAGTGAGGACATCCGTTCGGAAGAAGAATTCTTCCGTCGGGCTTTCAGTCGCGTGCTTCGTGCTATTGCACTAGCCCACTTACCTAGTCCCATCATGTCATATAATGATGAAGTGGGGTTTTAAACTCGTATCTGTGAATTACTTGGTAACCCATCCCCGATGTCGACACAACTGAATGAACGAGGGGAATGAAGGATCGCTTCAGGTTAGCCTTGGACAAGCTCTGTCTATCAGAAGACTGAGTATGATATGTAGAGGGATGATTTTACGATTTTGTTACATTTCAAGTACAGAATCACTTATGGAAATGCAAGATTCAGACTTACCCAGATTCATGATATTCGGGCTGAGCTACAGCTTCTTCTTGACCTCTAATGTACGGCAAAAGGAATGCAACCATGAGAACAGATGCAATAACAATTCCAATCATGAACATGGGTAACATTCCAATGAAGCCGACCAATAATAGCCAACCCGAGCCAATCATAAGATGAATCAGGCCAACCACCGTCCCTATCTTCGCAAACTGTATGAAGGAGATTGGATCGTGCTCCTTCTCTGAGAAGCCCATGGCTACCATGTTTGCTGGGGAGCCCAGAGGTGTGAAGATGTACCCTCCAATATTGACTGCAAAGATTAATGCGAATGGGAGGATAGCTCTGATTGCTTCGGAGAACCCGGGATACACTGCAATTGGCGCAAGGACCATCGATACGGGCAGGTTGTCTAGAAAGGCTGAGAGCATAGCTGGGATCCAGATCATGAATACGGTGGCGATAGTCTTGTCATCTCCGATTACGCCTGCTATGAACACGGCCAAATCATCAATCAAGCCAGTCATAACAAGAGCACCCACAAGTCCGAAGAGTCCCACAAGAAAGAAAACGGTGTCCCAACCAACCTCCGTCAAAAACTCGTTTGCTCTGTCATGTGATAGAATCAGGAAGAATGCTGCAACTACGAGAGCT
>JAUVHR010000237.1 GCA_030593165.1 Candidatus Thorarchaeota archaeon | reverse complement strand
AAGGCAAAAAGTGGAGCATATTCAATCGAATTCAAGAAGGACGAATCAGGAGAGATATCAGAATTCCTCTACATAGACCCAATGCAGGTCGTTTCTGCGAAGAGAATTGAATGAAATATTGTAGCCTAGAATCACAAAGCCATTATAGTGGACGCTAGATGATACAGGTCGCCAGGTGAAATCAATGCCATCCAAAGTAATCGCTGTGAATAGCAGCCCCAATATGGATAAGGGGAACACAGCTCTAATCCTGATGCCGTTTCTTGAGGGAATGCGAGAGAGGGGAGCGGAAGTTGAGTTGTTCTATACGAAAAAACTTCGAATCCGACCCTGTCAGGGTGAGTTTCGTTGTGTAATAGAAACACCCGGTGAATGCTTCCAGAAGGATGACATGGAGGTGTTATTCTCAAAAATCGTGGATGCAGACATCTGGGTTTTTGGATCACCTCTATACTTGAGCGGGGTCAACGGACCAATGAAGATTCTATGGGACCGCATGGTCATTCCAATGGGTGAAGCTCACACTGAGTATAAAGAGGGTCGATCTCGTCACCCCATGCGAGAAGGGATCAAAAGTGGAAAAGTAATTCTAGTTTCTAGCTGTGGTTATTGGGGACTTCATAATTTCAATCTTCTAATAGAGCATACAAAGGAGCTATGTTTCCATACACATCGAGAGTATATTGGTTCCATTCTCCGACCGCATGCGTATGCTCTCAAATCATTGGTTGAAGGTGGCAATCAAGGCGATGATGTGCTTGAAGCTGCAAGAATGGCTGGAAGGCAGCTGATTGAACATGGGGAGTTGTCCCAAAAGACACTAGATATCGTGAGTCGTGAGCTTGTGCCACTGGAAAGTTATGTGCGTGTGGTAGAGTAAAGCTTCTAGAAATGAAAATGGATTGTCCCTACTAGTCCCCATTCTGCTGATGTGAGAGAATTTCTTGACATGGAGGAGGTCGCGAGTTCAAATCTCGCTCGGTCCACTACTTGTTCATTCTTGATTATTGTCCTCAGTTTTTCGCCTATGTGGCGTATCGGGGCTGGGTTCTGTTGTGTTGGACATTCCAAGCATCTTACGCCATGCCTTCTTGCCAGAATCATCTAGGTCCTCGGCAATTGTCTGCATGATTTTCACAACTTTGAAGGCTACTTCCCTCTCATCTTCTTCGCGAGTCAACGGCCATTCCCTCATGATTCTGGTCCTACGCAATTATGAACTTTTGCAGAGCAAGCGCCAAGAAGCTAGGCTGTTTCATAGGTCCCTCAGGAAGACTTACATCGTATGAACTTGTGTCTATTTCCGGGTGACTGCCATTCAATCTGGTCTACTTGACCCTGAAGATCTTGTCCTTATTGGAGTAGAATCCCTGATTACTCTGGGTTTACTGGGCGCATTGATAATGGCATATCTAGTTCAATCACGACATCCGAAACTAACTTCCAAGGGATGGACTGCGATAATCATTGGACTTGCCTTTATTCTTCTACACGCGATATTTGATGTCTTGGATACTCTACAATGGGAAGACCTTGTTGTAGATATACTGAATGTTCTTGACGGAGCCACGTTTGTGCTCGGACTGCTTCTCTTTGCTGTGGGAATCTATGGAATCGCCGAATATGGTGCAGAACAGTGGGGGCCATAGAAGATGCAAGAACTTCAAATTGATTTCCATCCACCCACCAATCCATTGGAATTAATCAAGGCATTCCTCGATCTTTCCACAGTCGCGGCATTTATTGTTGTGCTAGTCATCATTCTTTATGCTAAGAATCGGTATCCTATGATAGAACGAAGAAGAACCTTCTGGCCATTGGTAGGCTTTGCAATCCTTGGGATAGTAAGTACGGCCATGGATGCGTTTGACGAGTGGTTTTGGTTCACCCCAAAGGAATTCTATGATTTCATCTGGAAACCGACAAGACTCTTGCTGTTTCTTCTAGGGATTTTTATACTGGTCATTGCTTTTCGACAGTTCTACAGCTTCTCAAAACGCCTTTTTGGAGAAGAAGCAGATGGATAGTCTGCTCAAAGCAATCTACATCCTTCACCTAGATGGAACTCCTGTTCTACGAGTTAATCTAGATGAATCAACAGAAGAAAAACGCAGCACATTCTTGGATTTGTTTGGTGGATTTTCTAGTGCGATCAATGTCCTCGTCAAAGAGTTGGGACACAAGGAACTCAAGTCGATCACTGTTGGTGACGGGGTGCTGGTCTATAGCTCAAAGGAACCGCTCCTATTTGTTGTTCATGCTGTGCATCCAAAAAACGAGCAGCTTGCCAAACTCTTGGTCAAACAGGTCGAGCACGAGTTCTTAGCATCCTACGAAGACATACTCGTTGATGGATCAGTCTTTGTCCACGCTGATTTCTTCAATCCGTTCGAGGCCAAAGTTATAGAGATTTATGACAGTCTCATGAGAATATACACGGATTATCCACAGCTTGTCGATTTTCTCCCATCATTCATTCCACTCACTCGTCTGAATGAGGTTTTGAATTTAGGTTTGGATGTTATTGAGGGATTCCCCGACGACACGATTAAACTTGTCCGACGGCTGAGCAAGCTCTTTGTAGATGATGAGGATCTAGAAGCAGTTGTAGGACGAACACTGGGAAAATATTCAGGATGGAGGATTGCCCATAATCGTTTTCATGATGAATTCGTTATTAACCAAGAAAACGTTCTGGAATTGCTGAATGAGATTTCAGTTTCGAAATATGACATGAAGGAAGAGGTCTATGACATTCTACTGTGTCCGATCTGTCGAGGAAGGACTGCAGAAAAGCCAATGTGTCATTTCTTCAGTGGCTTCATTGAGGGGGCGCTAGATAATCCGGGTGTTTTCGTCGAACAGATCTCATGTAGAGCACTGGGAGAGAAGAGCTGTAGATTCAAACTACGTCGAAGTTAGATTGGATGAAATCCCCCGTATCTATCGACAGTTCTTCATATCTCACTTTCTTAGGACCAAGTACAAGTGTTACGTCAGAAAATTTGCATGGTAATGGATTGTCATTGAGAAAGTCCGGCCCATCCATGAGTTGGTAGTGCAGATGGGAGTAGGTTGTTGCTGCGCCTGAGAAGCCAGTCTTTGCTAGTGGTTGTCCACGTTCAACTTCTTGACCAAGAGTGACTTCTATGCTGTTCTTAAGAAGATGAAAGAGATGACTGAACTCACCTTCGTTATGTTTGATTATGATGTAGTTTCCAGCGATTTCCTTAATCTTATCTTCCTTGATTGCAAGTTCCATGTCAAAAGGTGAATCAATGAGGTCTTCAAGGTCGTCTATGACTTCAACAACCACACCCTCTGCAGGTGCGAATACTGTCACTTCATGTGTATAGAATTTCGTTACATCGCTGAAGTGAAAATCGTAATTCTTGTCGAATTCCTCTTGATTCATTTCTCGTGTATTGCCATCCGGTCCGACCACTGTGAAGTCAATTGAGTAGCGACTAAAGTTAGATGTAAACTTTCCGCCAGTAACAGCCCGTACCAATGACATTGCGAATCTACGATGATGAGAATAGAAATCGTGACCGTCAAGAATCGTAAGAACTCCTCTGAGAGGGATTGAAAGCTTAACCTTCTGCTTGAATAGTGCCGGGGTTACAATGATATTTCCATAGTAGAACTCCGTTTTTGTTTCAGGATCGTAGAAAGTGAACATATACCTAAGATAGCCTATTTCCATTTGTTTCGGAAACTTATGAAATGGGTTGAACACATCAAGCGTTTCTTGACCATTTATCTCGAATTTGCCTATTGTGTAGATTCCAGGAGTTCCAACGCCATTATGATTCAGATGTTTAAAGGTAGCCAGATTTGCGGACATGTCATATACAGCGACTTTGATGAATCTGATGTGTAGTCTACGTTCAGTCAATCCTGTGATAACAAAATCGAAGTTGAGATCTAGAGAATCTCGACTCTCTTCGAAGTAGATAGTTTTCGGTTCCACTGTGATTGAAACTACAGTTTGTTCCGATTCGTGATCTGAAAGAAATCCGTTCATCTTCGGAATCATATTGCCACACTCATTCTCGAATGGATAGTAACTCGTTGCGACCTTTTAATGTGACTTTTCATTATATACTCTGAAGGATAGGAAAGTGTCATGAGAGACACAATGAGATTTGGAACAATAGTCTTACAGGACATGCCATGGCAAGAATTGACCAATCTCTGGCAGAAGTTTGAATCATTAGGTTTCGATAGCACGTGGGTTGCAGATCACTTTGTGAATTATGCGCATCCAACAAGTCCTTGGTTTGAGGGATGGTCAACCCTGGCGGGACTTGCCAGTGTAACATCTCGAATTAGAATTGGTACATTGGTAACCTCAATTCCTTTACGTAATCCTGCAATTCTGGCTCGTCAAGCTCTAACTATTGACCATATCTCCAATGGTCGATTAGAGATCGGTATTGGCGCAGGTGCACCGGGAAAGATTGATCCATCATACAAGATGACAGGCATCACAGATTGGCCATTCAGAGAGAGAATAAAACGGTTCAAAGAACAAGTGGAAATTGTTGACAAGCTTCTTCGAAATACAACATCTAGCTACAATGGAGAATACTACCAGATTGAAGATGCAGTAATGGCGCCTGGACCTGTTCAAAAACCTCGACCGCCATTAACAATTGCCGCACATGTGAAAGAATCACTCAAGATAGTTGCAGAACACGCTGATACCTGGAACTCCTTTGGTGGCGATTTTGGGTCCCCGCCCGAACTTATCGTTGAGAAAACACGGAAACGAAGTGATTTTCTTGACAAGTATTGTGAGAAAATAGGCCGCGACCCTGGATCATTAAGACGTTCACTGTTAGTCTTTGGTGCCGAAGCAAACAATGCGTTTGCTTCTGAGGAACAATTCATGGAAATAGTTGAGAGATATAGAGCTCTTGGATTAACCGAATTGATATTCTTCTATCCATTCTTTGCTCCTGATCAGATTCCAGTCTTTGAGAGAATCGCCAAGGAAACCATTCCTGCAATAAGGAGTTTATAGATTCCTTAATGATTGGTTAAGTTGGATTGCCACAGGAATCCAACTCCAAAATGCTCAAGGCCCAGCGTACTTGATTCTCCAAACGATGGCTACAGCAATTGCTCCAGTCGCGGCTATGCCTGCTACAACAAGGAGTAAACTGTAATCTTCAGGATTCTGTATAGGTGTGTATGGCCATCGCTTCTGAGAAATAGCCACTCCAACACTATCCGCTGTGAAAGAATTGAAATCAAGACTCCACGTCCCTATTTTCGTGTCCAAATCTTCTGTTTCTGTCAATGACTCTTCTGGATTGAATGAAGTATCCAAATAGAAACTTGTGTTTTGAAGAGTTATTCGAACTACTTCGATTGTATCACCATTCCATGCTCTCGCAGTTCCTACACAGTAAGTAAAAAGAAACTCATCAGTTGGGACACTCATTGATAGTTCTGCGTTCACTTCGATAGTAACAGCAGTCATTTCGTGTAGACTAACGTTAAACAATACAAAATTGTGCTCCATTAAGTAAGCCCATTCATTCCAGTCATCACGGTCGAGTTCTCCAGGATCAAAACCAGTTCCAGAAAAATCTACAACTACAGTTG
>JAUVHR010000027.1 GCA_030593165.1 Candidatus Thorarchaeota archaeon | reverse complement strand
TCTATCTTAAACAGTGATACCTGAGTAACTCTTTAATAAAGAGCCTTAACATTTTTATTAGTTTTATGATCCGTCTCCTTCTTACTAACTATATATACAGGGCTATAGTTAAGTAAATATAGATGTCCAGTGTAATTAGCTATATATAATTATAACCTATACAATCTTAAATAGCAATCATCGGTCATTGCTTACTTGCTGAAGCCGTGTAGTGTAGGGCTTATCGTTCTGTGTCTATAGTTAAGTATATACAGGTAGCTTTATTGAAGATATAAGCGGGGGGTCACTAATGTATCTCAATGATCTGGATCAGACCTAACCAGGGAGCGGTCTTTAACGTAACCCTAGACCACTATCCCTCCTAGCTGCTAGCCCCGCGTAGCATCGTAACTGTGGATGGGGGTAATTGAGTGCATTTGATGACGTGGGTCATATAACAATTAGTGACGGGGGTCCATTACTCAATATTAAAGACGGGTCCACTAAGAAATATTAAAGACGGGTCATTCGAGCTGCATTATTGATCCATGTTATTGATCGCAATTGATATAGGGATCATTTCTTCATCAGAAAGATAGATCCTCGATCAAGCATTGACGGGGGTCCCTTAGTTCTTCTTCAAAGACCTCGGTCGCCGGCTAGTTGAATTGACGGGGGTCCATTACTAGACAATTGACGGGGGTCCACCTGCCGGGCTTCGAGCAGGCTCCATTCCTCAGCAATTGACGGGGGTCCATCAATCCTCAGCTCCTAGTGGATGTAGTTGATTGATCTTGATTGACGGGGGTCCACTACTCATTCTCAAATGACCCCGGTCCCTCAGCCGGGCTTCGCGCAGTTTGTTGCAAATGCAGAGTTGACGGGGGTCCCTCAGACCTCTTTCGTTGATGGTGGATGTTGATGCTTGATGGATGGGTGTTATTGATTTAGGAGTGATGGGGGTTGCTGATTGAGGAATGATGGGGGGTGTTAAATAAATTGAGGGTGCCCCGGTTCTTCAGGATTTCGACGTCCCCGAGCTGCCATCTGAGAATCTATTAAACTGATTTGTCTTGCATTTATAATAATAATCAATGAGTGCGTTTTGGGTCATTCGGCTCCGCTTCTTTTATTCGGCTTAGGGAAGCGGAGCCGAATTATTCAATTGGCAAGAACGTTATTTCTTGCGATTGTATCGCAATGTTGCGTTCTTGTTTGCCTTTGCGTATGTTACGGCTTCGGCATAAGGCATCCGAACAAGAACAGTTGTCATGCCGTCTTGTCGTTTGCCTTTGGTTGCCTGATATGCCTTGCACGCAGCTACGGTTGTGTACCATTTGCCAACCTTGTGCTGCGCTTCTTGCACTTTGCGACCGGCAACTTTCCCGGAGCCTAGCAATTTACGCGTTCGGAATGGTTTAATGCCCATTACAGTCGCGGCTTCTTCCAACGAGATTAAATCCGCAACTTTTGCGTTTAGTTGCTTTGCTGCGGTTGCTCTTGGGAGTCCGCCATACTTTTGACTAGCCATTGTAACTTTCCCTTTGCCGATTATTCGGCTTATTGTAGCTCTCGTTCGGCTACATAAGAATTATACCATAAATGAGTAATCAAAGTCAAATATATTTTCTTGACTTGCGACCCATGTCTACCCTTCATTAAGTATCCATATGGTAACAGAAGGTAACACCTCGAATCTCGAATGTCATCGACAACGAGCCTTCACATTACTTTTCAAAGGTAATACGTACCCCACACTACCTTTCGACTACATCCGATAGAGTATCTTCCTTACGATTACTTCCGAATGATTGTTCTGTTCTTCTCGTTCTTCTCGTTCTTTCTGCTCCCATTCACTCGCTCCATTTTGCGTCGCATTGACATAATATAGAATGACTGCTCGTGCATTCCTTCACAATCACACTTGACATAACCATTCGCGACCGATGCCCACCCCTTGTTCTTGTTGTAAAATATTTATATATACCTTCTCGTATCGCATAGAAAATTTTTCAAAACTGCCCATACATGCCCCCTTCTCATCATCATCCAGGCAAGAAAAAAGCGCAGGCCTCAAAGAGAGGAGACCCACGCTAATGGAAATAGGGAAAAGGTTACGACACGGTCAGGACATACTCACTATCCTTCAGAACCAGGCTCGGCTTGGCCCTTGGCTGGCTCGTGCTCAGGTACAGCATCTCGGTAAGAGCCTACACGTCCACGGCTGGAGCCTTTAGAAGCAGACCCTCCATCTTTACGACGAGGACGTCTTTTCTCCAAACCCCGACGAGCAATCTCGTTATGAATGGTAGGCTGAGACACTCCAGTTTCCCGGACGATCTCATCGACAGTCATATCTGAATCGTTCTGGTAGAGGTCTAGCGCATGATCAATCATCATTCCCTGAGCCTCCTTGGTCTGAGACTGTTTACGACGCGGTTCCAGGCCCATGTCTTGAAGGATCTGGTACAACTGGTTATGATTCAAGTTGAACTGGAAGAGAATCTCCCCAACGGGCAGAAAATCATAATACTGCTCCAGAATGTGTTCCAAGTCCTCCTCAGACAACCGATCAACAACTTTCAAAACAGCCTTGGTAGGTTTCAGCCCCTCCTCAGCCAAGATCCTATACACTGATGGGACACTAAGCTCCAACTCCGTGGCGATCTTCTTGACAGGCATTCCAGCCGTCGTCATCTCCTTGATCTCTCCTCTCATTTCCTCATTTATTCGTTTCATTGGCATTAGTCACCTCCAAGGGGTAGGGCTGGCGCACCAGCGAGCGAAAAATTCTATATAATAATTATATCTTATTTGTTTTTAATCATCAACATTCTTCATTCTTCATTCATCTCATTAAAATCGAGAAGCACACTCCCTTCGAGACCCTTCGGGCCACTGAGACCATACCACATGACTATTGGAATGGAGTCTTTGGGCGCAGGGGAGCAGAGCAGGAAAGAAGAGGGACAGTAGTTCAATAAAAATATTAATATTTTCTTATTGACTTGAAACATAAGATGTATATATAGAGTGATAGTGATGAATGTCCTTCACCATTAGTTAGTAGTTATTTATCGTTTTTATAAGTAAATAATAAAATAATAAATATATATAGATACTAATGACCTGTATCACTTGTTACACAGTTGCCCTTGCCCCTACGCTCAACATGCTTTATAATATAGTAAGCGGTATCCATGCTCTAAACAATATCATGAATGAAGAAAAAACCACTATCATAGAACAAGTGAACGACAGTGCCAGTCGCGGCGCAATAAACGCGGACGGTACTGCGATTCAGGTTGCCCCATTCGAAGACAACACAAACTATCCATGGGAGCGCCAGCCAGGAGAACCAAATAACTGGTACAACATCTTCTTCAGTTACTACACTCTCCTCGGAGCAGGAAGGAACATAGCACGAGCCTATCGTGCATACATCAAAGCGGAAGAGGGTTGGGACGCATCAGGGTACTCACCAAGTCCTAGATGGCATCACATGGCCACTGGGTGGAATTGGAAGATCAGGGCAGAGGCCTTCGATGAGTTCCAACGCATGCGAGACAGTGAACTGTGGGAGACACGCAGACGAGCCCTTCGTGAGAAGGAATGGGAAGTCAGCTCCTCCCTCCTCGACATTGCTGAGGAGACCTTAGGCTCATTGGCTCCCAGGCTCCCAGACACGAACGGTAATACTCCTCCTGGCCGTGTGCCTAAGCGCGCTGTCAAACCTGAGCACGTCGCACGGTTCGCTGAAACGGGTTCCAAACTAGGCCGTCTCGCATCAGGGATGGCGACAGATCAAACAGCACATGTAAATATCCACACAAGAATGGAAGAGGTTCGTAAGCAGCGTTGGGATGAAGTCGGTCCTTTGCTTGGAGACGTCATAGACGGTGAATACGATTATGATGACTCCGATGCTGAGCACCTAGGTAAAGACGTCATGGCAGATGAGGTGGTTAGTGAGCCTCCTAAAGGATCGAACGAGCACATTGAGGACGAAAGTTCCCAGTGAATCAGCGCCCAACTGACCGCCTCGTCTTCCTAATTGAATTTCTTGACCTGCCCGAGGCTACAGGAGACCCGAAGGCGAAGTGGGAATGGTATCAGTTACAATTTCTGAACAACAGGAGCATACTGAGTTGCGACATCAAGAGCAGACAGGTTGGTTGGAGTTTCACAGCAGCTGCGGAAGCCGTGGCTGAGGCAGTTCTTGTTCCCAGGAGCACAGTGATATTCGTCTCCGTGACTCAAGTGGAAGCAGCAGAGAAGGTCAGGTATGCCAACTACTGCATTGAGGCTCTCGATCAGGAGGTCAGGCCAAAGAAACTCATTGACAACAGAACGGAAATCGAATTGGACAATGGATCTAGGATTGTTTCGCATCCATGTCGCCCTCCGCGTGGTAAGGCTAGGGCAAGGGTTTACCTCGACGAGTTTGCGCATTACCCTCGTGACGAAGAGATATATACAGCGGCCGTCCCTATTATCACGAGAGGAGGAGTGATCCGAATAGGATCCTCACCACTTGGGGCTCAAGGACTATTTTGGGAAATATTCACCGAAGCCATTCAGGCATACCCAGGATACGTAAGAATGACCGTCCCTTGGTGGACAGTCGATCATTTATGCAAGAACCCGAAGGAGGCCAAGCTAGAGGCTCCCTCATTGGGTACGGTGGAAAGAGTTTATGAATATGGTACCGAGCGGCTCATCTACATATTCGAGAACATGCCTCTGGAGGACTTCCAGCAGGAATACGAGTGTGATTGGTCAGACGAGTCGGTGGCATGGATCACTTGGGAAGAGGTTAAACGAAACCAGGTTGACGCACAGCTTGGTGTCTTGTTCAACCGAACGGTAGAGGTAAACAAGAACAACGTGATTGAAGTTGAGTTCTTCATTGATCAGGTCGCTGAAGCAATCAAAGCTCAGGAGATCGGTCCCGTCCTCGTTGGTGGAATGGACGTTGGCCGTAAAAGGAATCTCAGCGAGTTGGTGTTCCTAGGACTTCCACAACAGGGCAAGATGGAGCAATGGCCCATGCACTTGGGAATCTCTATGGACCGTTTGGAGTTCGAGGATCAGAAGCACATCATGCGTCTCTGTATGGACAAACTGCCCGTCTCACGCCTCTTGGTAGACGATATGGGCATTGGCATGCAGCTTGCTGAGGACATGGAGAACGAATATCCCATTATTGTTGACGGATTCACGTTCACTAATGAATCCAAGCAGGAGATGGCAGTCAATGTGAAACTGCGCATGCAGAAGGGTCTCTCGCCGATACCCCTCGATCGGTCCTATGCGTACCAGTTTCACAGCATTAAGCGCATGGTGACTCCTGGCAAACGTCTTGTGTTCGACACGGCGCGCAACGAGAAGCATCACGCGGACAAGTTTTGGGCATTTGCGCTGGCGCACGAGGCCAGCATTGAAACGTTTAACGTTGGTACGGGTGCTAATCCGTTATCAGGATATAGAGGATAATGAAGAAATACAGAGCACGTGGGAAGAGAGTGTATATGGTGGTTAGAGGTCGCACTTTGCCCATCTTCACGACATCTGATAGTAGGACAGCACGAGATTTCGCTGCCACTATGACAGCAGACGCTCGTGAGCACGCGAGGAAGAAACGTCGTTGAGATGGCAACATTCACCAGGAGAGTAATGACAGCGTTACGGGCATTTAGAGAAGCATACATGACCGCTGGCATGGAAGGCTTCGAAGGGGATAGGGCGTTTAGTGCCATCTATGACTTCGAGGGCTCAGAAGGCCGAGGCACTCGATACGATGTTCTTTGGGCGTATTACCAGGGGAATGCGTATCGTGAGCTGCACAAGTGGGCGAGAAAGATGAAGGCCGATTACGGTCTCTACACGTACATACGCGACATCTATAACCCCGCCAACCGAATCTGTAATTTCCATCAAACGCACATTTGGGGAGGCCATCTCGATGTTGAAGCTGGGGATGGTTCTGAAATCCCTACGTCACTGCCCATTGCAGACGTTGATGAAACCCTGCGTACGGCAATCTCACAATTGTGGAAGTGGTCCAGATGGGGGGTCAAGAAGGATATTGTTACTCTCTACGGCTCTGTTTTCGGGGACGTCTTCATTCGCGTTGTGGACATGCCTGATCGTAAGCTCGTTTACCTAGATAGGGTGCATCCCGCATGGATTGTAGACATCCGTAAGAATGAACTGGAAGAGATCACGTACTATGAAATGGCGTATACCAGGCTAGATCCTGTTAGAAATGACGGAAGTGGAGTGCTATACACAGAAAAAGCCGAGCTCATCGAGGATACAGGCGTTCTCTATTCCACATTCAGGAACAATCAGCCATACGAGTGGAACGGGGAGGATTTCGAGTGGGTGGTTGATTACCCCTTCATCCCAATGGTTCATGTGAAGCACAATGATGTAGGTCTTGATTGGGGATGGTCTGAAATGTTCCCCAAATTGAGCACATTCCGCGAGTTAGACGATCAGGCCAGCAAGTTGGGTGATCAAATCAGGAAGATGGTCGACTCCCCTTGGATGTTCACAGGTATTAAACCTGGTCGAAGTGGTGGAACGATTACCATCGAAGGCCTCGGTGGCGAGAATAGCCCAACCAGTTCAGAGATATCGCGAGAGGAGACACCGATTCTATACGCACATGATCCGCAAGCGCGGGCTTACCCACTCGTCTCGGAGCTGGACATAGAGGCCGCGCTCATGAACGTGCAGGAAATAGGGACGGAGATTGAGAAATCCTATCCCGAACTAAGAACATCAATGAAAACAGGTTCAAGTTCAGGTGACGTCTCTGGTCGTGCGCTACTTTTGGCGCGACAGGAGGCTGAGGACAAGGTTTACGCCCGCAGGGTCAACTACGACACCATGCTCATACGAGCCCAACGAATGGCTATTGCTATTGCAGGTGAGGCCCGTTACGATGGTTTCACAGGATTTGGTTATGCGGATTGGGATGGCGACAAGACTGACCACAAACTCAGGACTGATCGCCACGTATTCAAGCCTCACCCGTCAGAGAGTCTCGATCAGGCACGGCAGCTTTGGACAAATGCCTCACTTGCTGAGAGGGCAGGTGTGAGCTTAGAGATATACCTCAAAGACATGCAATGGGCTCCTGATAGGATCAAGGAGATCATCAACTCTGAGTTTTACAAGATGTATTTGGAAGGCCTCGCAGCCCAGGTGGAATCGCTGCAAGGACCTTCCACAGACGATCTAGGTGAGGGTGATTCGCGTGGCGACATCTCAGGTCGAGCGGCACCGTCAGGCGGACAAGACTTCGACGTTAAAACGAACAAGTCCAGAGAAGGATAATGAAAGTCACCGCGCATAGAATTGTACGTAATAAACAAATGAGTACAGAGCTTCTTATTTCAGGCAATTGGGTGGCTATCGAGCCGCCCTCAATCCCAAAGGAGGTGCTAAATGGCACGAACCCCACTACCGGTCCAGGACGTCGTCCTAGCCGGGCTGGTCGCATCATACGTGACTGGAGACGCAACTAACGATCACGAATTTCAGAATGATCGTGGTGACCTGATTCTCCATGTGATAAATGGTGGAGGTTCTGCATGCGTAGTGGATATTATCAGTCCATTTACGCGAGCGGGGCTTGCTCTTGATGATGCTGGAGGGTCAGTTGCTAACGGAACTGACGAATTCTTCGGTCCCTTCGATCCCGCGGTGTTCAACAATTCTACAGGATTGGTGGACGTCGACATCGATCAGGATGCCAGCGTAACATTGGCAATAATCAGATTGCCCAGTTTCTAGTCCGTACGCCCATAAGGGCCTATACGCCACAACGGCGGTAAAGTTGGAGGACATAATGTCAGAGGGTAACGATAAGAAAAAGAAAAAGGGTGATACTCCACCCGCAGGCGACAAGTCGCCAAATACCGATATGGTTTCAATGACGCAAGCGGAGCTCGATGCCAGCCACACAGCACGCGCTGATCGAGCTGCCCGTAGTGCGGTTTCCTCCCTACTGAGTGATTTGGGGTACGAAAACACCGATGCCTTGAAAGAAGCTCTTACAGGATACACCGAGTACCTGACCACTCAAAAAAGTGAGGGGGAAAAACTGACAGACGACTTGGCGGCGGCTAATGTTCAGGTCACTGAGCTATCAGCTGATCTTACAGCCGCTCAAGATGAGATGCAGGAATACAAATTGAGAACTACAGTATTGTCCGCGGCTCGCGAACATAACTTCCTCAAGGATTCATTAGAAGATGTTTGGATGCTCATTCAAAGTAATGGTGACATGAAGAACGGTCTGAAGATTGACTCCGAGACGGGAAAAGTGGTCGGAGCCAAGGCAACGGTGAAGAAAGTCGCCGAGCTGCGCCCTCATTGGGTGCAGCCTGAAGTCCGTAAGGGAACTCCGTCTCCGAAAGGTGCCGGAGCGCCCGCATCAAAGTCGAGCTCTGGGAAAGAGGGCCCGACTAGACCTTTAGTTAATTTTTGATGTCCGTCTACATAATGTTGTCGGGCATCCTTAGGAGGTAATGAAATGGCAGATTTAGTTTCCACCGAAGCTGCTGTCGCTGTGATCTTCCCACTGAAAGCAGAGATTCATACGGCCATTGCGGCTGTTGCGATTACTGCTGGTCAGGTGGTTTACTTCGATTCTGGTGGTGATGCAGACCTTGCTGATGGAAGTGCTGCTGGTACCGCTACGTTGAAGGGAATTGCTTTGAATTCAGCTGGGGCAGGCCAGGCGTTCAACATTCTCAAGAGGGGCCACGTAGCGGGATACACTCTCACGCAGGCATTCGAGGCCCAAATCTGGTTGAGTGACACTGCAGGGGCCCTTGCCGACGCGACAGGAACTGTTGGCGTCCCATGCGGCCGGGTCGTTCCGATGACCGACAAAGCCCGTACGAAAGTGCTATTCTTCGACATCGCTTGGAACTAGATAGTTCCCAGTGGGTGAATAGTACATAACATTATGTAGGAGGATTTAGATATGGCAAGTCGATATGGTTTATTGACCCTATTCGACTCTGACCGTGAGTTCGTAAATACCGTTGGACAATCCATCGTATACGATGCGATTACTGACCTTGCTGTTCGGTGGAACGCCGATATGCAGGCAGCGACACAGGTATTTGTGACCGGGCAGACGTCGGATTTCAAGATCCGGTATAAGTCACCGGGTGGCGGGCACATGCAAAGAACCCGCCAGCAAAGTGGTCCTGGTGTCGTGAAAGTATACGGCCAATGGGACGTGGCATTCCCTTTGGAAGAGTTTGGTGATGCAATCGCCGACAACGAGGTTGACCTGGCCTACATGACAGGTGGAGACCTCAATCGGCATCTGTCCACCATCTTCCTCCGCGCCACGAACACCTATCGCTACGAGATGTTGAAGGCACTCCTGAACAACACTCAGGACTCCTTCGTCGATGAGCGAAAGGGAACACTCTTAATCGAACCGCTCGCCAATGGTGATGCGGTAGTGTATCCTCCAGTTCTCGGTGCTGAAGACGGCGCCGTTGATGATCACTACCTCGAAGCGGCATATGCTGTCACAAGCATATCAGATACCAACAACCCGCTTCCCGTTGGCCGCGACGAGCTTGAAGAGCACTTTGGAACATCAGCAGGTGGCGAGAATATCGTCGCTCTATGCGCCAAGGATGTCTCAGACGAGCTCGCTAATGAGCTGACGAACTTCGTGGCCGTTCCTGACCAATTCGTACGTTTAGGTGTCGATACCGACGTTCCTATTGGCCTACCGAGCGTGCCCGGGAAGATTCGTGGCCGTCACAGTGGCGTGTGGGTGGTTGAGTGGCGTTGGCTGCCAGCAACCTACATCATCTTCCTGCACCTACAGGAAGAGCCCCCTCTCTTGGAGCGTGTAGACATTCCTGAGACAGGGCTAGCAAGTGGGCTGCAACTCGTTGCAAACGACGAGGTTTACCCGCTGCACAAGGCTACTTGGCGTTGGCGCTTTGGCCTCGGAGTCGCGAACCGGTTAAACGGTGTAGCGATGGAGGTCAACGTGGCCGGCGACGGGTACGATGTACCAAGTGGTTACTAGAAGTGAGTGAGGGATAGATGGCCCTAAATAGACCCCAGGTTGAAGAGATACTTTTTCGTCGAATGGGTCCAGCTATGTTTCGGGCAGAGATGACCGTTACATTTGATGGAACCAATCCCAACTTCTCTGATCCCATTTCTTGGTCCCTATTGGAACTTGAATACACTGCACCAGCTGACATAACTCAGCCAGCAGATGCGGACGTAGCTCAGGTTCCTACCAGTGAGTACAATTTCTTCCTGGCGTTATGTGAATGGCGCTTGTGCAAGAACATCCTTGGCAACTTGGATGATACTGACGAGAAGATAGGACCTACAGGGATGTGGAACAGTCAATTTGCGAAACAGATGGAAAGGTATCTTGCAAGCCTGGAGACCCGACTCAGCAGTGAGTACGGTTGGGGCCCAACTATGCTCTCAACAGGTACCCTTAGGATCGTTACTATTCAAGAGGACGCCTAATGCCTCCTCATACGATGTTTCCAAGAGGGTTCTCTGAACTCCTGACCACCAGACGTGGCTCGATTTCAGGCGTGAGACGAGGCGCCGCCGTTGCGTATCTGACGGATATACGGTGCGCGCCTATTCTCCCTCTTGAGTCCACAGCACGCCAGGAAGCGCATGTCCGAGGTGTCTCCATTGACAAGCAAGTGTTCTGCGATGTCGCTGATATCCTCCCCGAGGATCTAGTTACCACTCAGGGTGAGGAATACACCGTTGTAGAGGTAAGCACTTGGGCCGTTGTCGGCAAAGAGGTCATGCAATTGGCTCTTAGGAAGTACCAAGGATCTTAGGCACAGATGATTCACCCGCAGATACGAGGTTACTGGGAACTACAAGCGGCCCGTGTGCAACTCCTTGAGGCTATCAGCCCTAGGGGAGGGTTAGGTGAGGCTGTTAAACAGGCCACACTGTTCCTTCACGGCTACGCAGTGAACGTCACTCACGTAGTGAGCGGTACATTGGCATCTTCGCACCTCGTTGACTTCGCCGCGGGCGGAGCTGAGACGTACCGTTATAAGATCAGGGTACGAGATAGTGCTGCTGGACTCATTTACATCAGCCCTCTAACTGTAAACCCGTTTACAGGTGATAAGCCATCTGAATATGGCCTTGTTGAGCATAGAAAAGGTGGGGCGCATGCTTTCTACCGTCGAACATACGAGGAAGCTGGCCCATTTGCACTTCTTATTGCTCACAATGTCATATACGGAAGGCTGCCCAGAGGCGGGAATATTATTGGAATAGCTGGTACAGCGGCTTCTGGAGTATTAGGAGCTGCACAGTCACTTGGTGGTAGTATATAGGTATAACAATGACACGACAAATAATCATAGATCATGTTGCAATGCTACTCAAGTCACGTTTGGTTGAGCAGGACAACCTTGTGGAGGATGTATTCAATTACATTCCGAGCAATCCTGAAGGTATATCACCATTCGTGGCCATAGCAGCTAGGGGTTCTCAACGACCTAAGCTAACAAGCGCGCGTAGGGAACTGCACGTCAATGTGATCATCTATATCTATGTCCTATTCACACACACCGCTGGAGACATTGTTGAATCAGAGTCGTGGGCTGCTATAAATAGCATAGAGCAGGCCATTGCCGAAACCCTGGCAGCTAACAAGCGCGCCGAAGGGATTTGGTACAACTTAGACTGGGCCGATTTTAGTAGCATTGACCTATTGGTTTTGGATAATCAAGGGTATCTGTTAGAGTCAATCCTCACCAGGATTACTGCAAATACATAGGAGGACAACATGGCAGGTCCATTTCCACAAAGTGACTTCGAAATCGAACTCTCAACTGACGGTGCCGCCTTCACTGCGTATGCTGCACAGGCTGTAGCTGTTACGCCAGGCGGCGGTGAGCGAGCTCGAGGAGTTACACACGTCGCTGGCCGCGATGTTCCTTATATAACAACTGGTAAGCGTTCAGCAATGGAGTACAACATTCGCGTACTTTATACCACTGGCGCAGCAGAGTTATATTTGAAAGCGCGTGGCTACTACCTCAATAAGACCGAGATATGGGTGCGCTACGGCCCAGAGGGTAATGTCGCTGGCATGCAGCGTATTACAATCGGTCCTGGTCTTATTACGGCATGTCCCCCGCCAGCAGGCGATGCAGGGACAGGCGACGCATTAGCTCTTGAGTTCATGTTCGTTGGTGAAGACGAATCCGATGATGTTTATACGTAGTATGTAGTCTTTAGGAGGCTCGAATGGCAAAACGTAAAGGTAAGCGTCGTACGACGACAGCGTACCCTACTGTCAAAGCCCAAGGTGCGTCATCTTGGATCAAATTCCAAATTCCAACATGGGAAGAGGCCCGAGAGGCGATCACTCATATCAGAGTGGAGAGTAGAGGTATGGTCAAGCAGCAAACAGATGCTGAGGGCATCCTGCAGACTGTTCCTGCTGGAGCATTCAAGCCTGAAGAGGCTGAGACGGCTTTGGTAGACATGTTATGGGAGTTGGCAGTTAGCAAGTTCGAATCATGGAACTGGTGTGACGAGGATGGACAAGACCTCCCAGCCTTGCCACAAATGGGTTCAGGGGACTTGCTGCAAACTGAACTGGGCGTCGTATTGGAATGCGTTCAGGACCTCTTCGGAATCAAGGACATGGAAGAGGAGGGAAAAGCGAGACGCTAAGGTCGGAGATGCGGACCCATCTTTGGGCCGGTGGGTCCGCTCCCGCTGAATACATAGATATGCTGATATGCGAACGATTTGGTTGGACAATAGACGAGTTGGACAACGCTCCAGCTCCCCGCATCCACGAGTTCTTGATGATGTGGACTATGGAGACCGAGTTCGCGAAGCCTGAAAACAAAGGGATAGCTAAAAATGCCGACCTATAGACTCGACATCCTGGTCACCGGCACTGATAGAGCATCTGGCAAACTTACTGGAATACGCAGGGCTCTCCAACGTATCTTCCAGATTGCTTCTGGTATCCTCATTGCCGGCACGTTTAGGCTCATCAGCCAACAAATCTTTGATCTTGGCCGCACCGCTATAGAATCATTCTCGAACCTAGAGAGGATGGAGGTCTCTCTCCAGTCTCTTGTTGCACGTGAAATGGCCCGTGGGGAGACAGTAGAAGAAACGACGTCGTTCATTCGTAATTTGACGGATTCGGAGATTTTAGCCCTTGACAAGTTGATAGTCAAGTATTCCGCCCTCGGGGAGGAGATGCTCGACCTCAAAGAGGATCAAGCGGGTCTTGACGAGTCTGACATCGATTGGCTTGCGAACTCGGTGGCCATTCGGGAGACCACTATTGAGATGTCGGATCTTGCTACCGAGATCGAGAGGATGCAAGGGCTTCAAGGGAAGCTCGTTACAGTAACAACATCGTCGTTGCTCAAGACTCTCTCCCTTGCTGATGCTCTAGGGATAGCTGCGGGGCCTGCGGAAGAGTTGACCGATTGGGTTGTTCGTCTATCATTGAACTCTCCGTTCTCAGAAACCGACGTCCTACAGGCTCTACGTGTTGCTGCTGGGTACGGATTCATCACTCAGCATGCATCTGAATTACTAACTGAAGAGGACCGTCTACGTCAGGCACGTGAAGATGATGTTGTTACTGCACAACGTCTGACAGTTGGCCTCCTCGACCTAATGGCCGCTATCGGTCTCCCCTCAGAGAACTTGGGCCGCATTGTACTTGCTCTAGGCCAGGTACGGGCTCATGGACGCCTTCTAGCACAAGAGATTCGCCAGATGGTTAATGCTGGTGTAGGTCTCGATGTTATGGCCATGGCAATGGGCATGACTGTTGAGGAGTTCATGAATTTACAGAAGGAAGGAAAGATCATGGCCGATGACTTCCTTCCCGCACTAGTCAATCTCCTCGAAGAGGATCTTGCGGGCGCAGCTGATCGTATAATGAACACCTTTGGCGGCGCGATCCTCTCCCTTCAGAAGTTCAGAGAGGTTGGTCTCCGTACGTTCTTCGGGCCATTGTTCGAGGCAATCACTCCAGGATTGAGGGCGTTTGCCGATAAAATGATCTCACAGGAGAACCTAGACAAGATTGAAGCGTGGGGCATCCTCTTCCGCGATTGGGTGTTCAAGATCTATCGGCAGCTCCAGCGAGTAGTGGACCGAATCAAACACATCAAGGACCTGTTCGATAAGTACAGTCCACTCGAGCTCACCATCAAGATTACCGGCGACATAATCGGCACGGACCTGCTAGAACCGCTAGAGAACATCAAGACCTCGATAAATGAGATAAACGAGGATCTAGGGGTAATTGAGGACCCCGAAGGTGCTGGGAAGGGAGCACTCATAGCGGGACTGACTGTACTTCTCGGTCCAACGGTGATTAACTTCGTCAGGACGTGGGGCCCCAAGTTAGTTGGGCTTGTTTTAGGGATAGGAACGAAGTTTACATGGCTTGGCGTCGTTGCCACCATTGCCGGATTCCTCATAGGGGGCAATTGGACAGAAATTAAAGACAAGATTGTCACCGCGTGGGAGCAAGACATTAGACCCGCCCTTGAGAAGTTTGGCAAGTGGCTAGGTGAAGAGATTCCCAAGGCCCAGGAGAAGCTGAGGGCTTTCTGGGATGATGAACTTCTCCCCGCACTGCAAACAGGTTGGGAATGGATTGAGGATGAACTCCTGCCCACACTACGTGAGTGGGCTAAAATCATTTTAGAAAAGGTCAGGTTTGCCATCCGCAAACTTACTGAATGGATCAATGAGGATCTCATACCCGCATTGGTCATCCTTTGGGGTGAAATACGTGAGGAAGTTATCCCCGCATTCAAGAAGTGGGCGGAGGAAGGTATAAAAAAGGCCCAGTCAGGGTTGTTAGGGATTCGTGACGCGATCAATGACGATGTCATACCTAAACTCCAAGCCCTCAGAAATTACATAGTAGATGAACTCCTGCCCAAACTTATAAACATATCGGAGTGGTTTGCTAACGAGGCCAAGTGGGGATTTTCAAACTTTGATACAGCGTACAAGAAGTTTGTCCAACCTACCTTCTTCGCTATTAGTATGACTATGGCACCACTACTCGAAGAGGACGGACCTTTGAAGAGGTTTGAGAATTTCTTCACGAATATGGCCGATGATGTGTTCGGAGCATTTGGAGGTGCTTGGGATGAATATGTAAAACCTATACTAGAGTTCATAGGTGGATGGACCCTTGAGCATGTTGTTCCCGTACTCAGGGAAATAAGTGACTTCCTGCACCTCATCGTGGTCGCCGTCTTGAACCTGGGAGGTGATGCATTTTCGGGAATCATGACCTTCCTTGGATTTTCTGGCGGTACCCAAGGCGTAAAGGCTGCCAAGGTTCTTGGACTCATTGCTGACATACTCACTGTCATCTGGGAGATATTCGTAGTTAAAGGACTTGGCGGGGCCATGGAGGCCGTAGCAGATTTTGCAATCCCCAAACTTGAATCAGCGTTCAGGATACTTGGTTATGTACTTGATGGGATCGCTGCAACATTAAAAGCAATCAATGATTTGCTGAGGGGCCTGATGGGCATAGAGCCTGGCGGGATCATGCGCACCAATTCGCCTACGCCACTGTTAGCAACATTGTTTGACGCCATCACTGAATCAATTACCACTGCTGACGAGACCCTGAAGAATAGCCTATTCACTAAACAGGGCATGGGAATATCACGTATCCCCCCAGGAGCACTTACGCTAGGAGATGCAAATGGTATGATGAGCCAACCAGCTCCAGTTGTTCTCGAGGGCGATACGAATACATTCCTTGTTACAGATCGTGACACATACAGGTACATAAAGCATCAAATAGAAGAAACGCGAAAGAAACGGTTTAGTGAGTACATGGGAAAATTATGAGCGATCTATGGCTTGAAAGCGTCACAGGCGACTACCTGAGCCTGTACGACAGCAGCTGCTCCATTGAGGATGACTGGATTCCTGCCTCTCCCTCAGGGGGGCACGCCGGCACCCATAGCCCATTGTGGGACACCTTACCTATAACGATTCGAGGAACACCCCAAGTCATTAAGGACATGACACGCCGCCTAAGGGACTTCGAACGTTGGGCGGTCGAGTACCACAAAGACATGCTCAACAACAAACCTATAACGCTATGCCTTGAAGAAGATGACGTCGAGAATCACACCGTTATTATAGACGCGGATCTACAGCAGATCCCTCTTGTCGGTACCAGTCCATTTTTAGATGAAGGTGACATACAAATAACCAAGTGGAAGTTCCGCATACTCCGTATGCCATACTGGGAAGCGAGCTCGCCAACAGCGGATTACAACAGCGGCCTCAGCACTTGGGGCGGCAACGCTACCCTATCCAATCCAAAAGGTACACGACACGCTAGAATCAATTATGGGTTCCTAAACCACATTGGTGTCGGTAGAGCATGGTTAGGCATACGAAAGGCGCGTAGAGGTCTCCAATACTACGACCCCCTTATCGAAATAGAGGATGGGTCGGCTGATGGAGACGACGCGTCATTCATAACCGATGCTGGGGCGAGTGGGGGAACTCCTAACTGTCTCGAGGTTACATTCGCAACCCAAACTGGTCTTGTTGAGCGGGCTCACATTGAACTTTACCAGTGGGCTACAGCAGATCAGGAGGACCACTACATCGGTCGCTACCTTGTTATCGCTAGGATGAAGGCAACTGCGTCAGGCGCCAAGTTCGGAGTACAGCTACGCCATGGATGGAATCAGAACAATGTATTTGCCGCCAACAACGAAATTCTATTCGAAGACACCAATTGGAGAGCGGTGCCGTTAGGTGTGATAGCTATTCCTCCTACACCGGTACCCCATTCAGGATCATCTGTTCCTCAGGACATAACCCAATACTCGTTGAGGTTATGGGCCGAGAGAACGGTAGGGACCACCCAGGATTTGCGTGTTGATGGATACGTTCTCATGCCTACGGATCATTTACTCTCTATTACCAGACCCGCATCTGTGGGGTCTATTGACAAACAGTGGTTCTATTCCAGATGGGAAGGTAATAGGCACATGTTGTTAGGTGAGACCGTTTCGGACGTACCTGATCTAGTTAGCCAGGCATCATTTGAGAATTGGAAGGTGCCCCTAGATAG
>JAUVHR010000362.1 GCA_030593165.1 Candidatus Thorarchaeota archaeon | reverse complement strand
GCACGGTTGAGCACTCTTGATACATATCCTGCATCCTTGAAGGCAACCTTTGAATCGGTTTCTCCGAGAAGATTCAATACGTACTGCGGGGCAGTGCCACTTCTCTCATACTCGCTCGCAATATCACTTGTAGATTTCGCGTGCTGAAATTCCCACCAGACAATCGCTTCATGGGGTGACAGTAGTTCCATTTCCGATTCTCGTTTTTTTTGCTAGTCCACCGTAAGTAGGCTTCCTGGTATTTCTTTCATGCTTAGTAGGTAAAGTATATATATAAACTTGTTGAACAATGTATAGGAATCTGGTAAAGATTTACCTAGGTGACTATAATGACACAAAATGGAATTAGCATCAAGACAGAAGCACTGTGCAAGAACTTCGACACAGTACAAGCTGTTAGGAATCTGGACCTAGAGATTGTTACAGGCGGCAGATTCGGTTTTCTCGGCCCTAACGGTGCAGGGAAGACGACCACTGTCCGCATACTTTCGGGTCTTCTGAAACAAACGAGCGGAACAGCTGAGGTCTGCGGCTACAGTATTGACACTCATCGTGAGGAGATCAAGGCAATCACAGGTCTGCTTCCCGAGTCGCCAGGACTCTATTCCAAGCTCTCAGCTGTGGAGTTTCTCGAGTTTGTTGGCGCACTCAATGGACGCAATGGCGAATCGTTGAATCGCCGCATTGACAGCCTACTATCTATGCTCGGACTTGAGGGTCGCCAAGACGATCTCCTGGAATCGTACTCTTCAGGAATGAAACAGAAGGTGCTTATGGCTTCCACTCTTCTGCACGAGCCCAAGCTGGTGTTTCTAGACGAGCCCACCTCACGCCTTGATCCTGCGGCAAGTGCTATTGTGAAAGAACTCATACTTGTCCTCGCTGAGGAAACCGAAACGAGCTTCTTCATCTGCACTCACATGACAAATTTTGCAGAAGATGTCTGCGACGTGATTGGGATACTGAACGAGGGCGAACTTGTTACGCTTGGTTCGCCAGAGAGTATTATCGATTCGGCAGGCGCGTCTGACCTTGAACATGCTTACTTGGACATTGTCGGTGGCCGTGTAGATCGCAAGGCTCTACTTGCTTGGAGGTGAATCCTATGGTGAAAAAATGGTTTCATATTGCCAAGGCCGATTTCTACGTCCTCACGGCAGGCATGAGGAACCACAGGCGATTGTACTCAGTGGTTTTCTATGCTCTGGGGATTGTGTGGGCGGTCTACGGTGCTCCATTCCTCATTGGTGGAGCCCTCAATGCAATCATGCCCATGAGCGGTATTCGCGCAATGCTGATGATAATGTTTCCAGGGCTAATGCGTTCAGCAATGATGGTGTTGTGGATTATGCTCCTGCTATTCCCCATGACCAAGGCACTTGAGGAGATTAAGATTGGACATTGGGAGATATTCCTCTCCAACAACGTGAAGACAAGAGATATCCTGACGGGTGGGTTCCTCGGTGGATTGCCATTCTACGGTCTAGTGACCCTCTTCCTAGCACCTCTAGTGATCACCCCATTCATACTGGCCTTTGAGGTTTCACTCATTGGAGTGACTCTCATGTACACAGTACTCGTATTCACTGTCCTCACAGTTCTATGGGTCTCAAACTTCATCACAGCAGCGGTTCAGTCAAAGCTTGGGGACTCTTCAAGAGGGAACGACATTGCAAAAGCGCTGTCATTTGTAATTGCATTCGTTGGCATTTTGCCAATGTATGGACTGATGTTTGCTGCGCCGATGATGACCGAGATTCTAGGCACGGATGTCTTTCTACTCTTTCCTTTCACATGGAGTGCTGATGTCGTAAGCTGGATTGCCATCACGTTCAACGGGATTGGCCTTACTGAATCTGAAGTAGCGTTCTTCAGCACTATACTTCAACTCGATCTGCTAGTCAGTACTTTATTGGTGGGCGCTTTCAGTGTCGGTGTCCTAGGTCTGACACTCGGGGCTGCAGGCAGGGTGTTCACCATCACCGCAGGAGCTCGAACGGAGAGAATCATAACAGTTGGCCGAGAAAATTTCATTCTTCGAGGTTTGAGGAAGCTCAGTGGTGATTCATCCGGTGTTCTGCTGGTTGTCAACATAAAAGACTACTTCAGAAAGGCGCAGAACCTTTCCAAGATGTTCTATGGAGTCATCTTGGCTATTGTACTTCCAATCATGATGATGCTCTTCACGGACTTTGGGGTTGACTCAGACCTCGTAGACATAATCTCCATGTTTGGAATGATGTTTGCCATGGTGGGAGCCTTTCCGTTTGTCGGGACTGGATTCCTTGAGAGCAAGAACCAGTTATGGATCATCCAGAGTGCCCCCCGGGGCGCGTCAAGGTTCGTCAAGTCCCGGCTTGTGATGGCTGCAATCGCTGATGTGTTTCTGACTTTAATTGTGGCTGCTACGATGGCTTTCGTCCTTGGCCTTGGTGCGGTGGATGCGTTGTTGCTTTTGGGATTTGGATTCATGGTTGTCATCGGCTCGTCCATGGTGGCGATTGGAGTTACTGCCCGCAATCCGAACTATGAAGACACAAAGTCACCTGCTCATCAAGCTAACATGATGACAGCGATAGCGATCCCCATGTTCTCTATGATGGGTTCGATAATTCTCCTCGTATTCTTGAGTGTCATGGACTTGCTTGTAGTGCTGGAGAGCATGATAAGCCCGTTTGGTTTTCAGGTACTCTTCGCACTCATCGGACCCGCCATATTGCTGAGCGTGGGTAGCATCTTTGTCATCTCGGGAATAAGAAGTCTGTCGAGCCCTGATGCATAGGAGGGAAATACAAACTGCTGTGCCTTTCTCTAAACGCAACCATAGGTCGGGGCTGGCAATGGCTGGTCCTGACCACCATTTCATCTCAAATAACGTTGACCTGCAAATGGTCGACTTTCGAGAAAAACTTTGAGCTGAGTCGAACGAATGATAGGCTAATGTCGTTACGTTCAACCAAAAGCATATCTTATAGGAGAACTATTTCCAATGCAAGGTTAACGCCTTTCAGACTAGTGTGCACGGGCATAAACGCTAATTAAGGATGGTGAAAAGAATGATGTCGCTAAATCTTCCAAAAAGTGCGCTATTAGTGTTAGAGGGTTTGACTGTCAGTGGCCCTATGAGTCCCAAGGACATCAGCGAGAAGACAAAACTCGCACCGCGAACAGTTAGTTTTGCCTTACGTCGACTTCTAGGCTGGAGGCTTTGCCGCAAGGTCCCCAACCTAAGCG
>JAUVHR010000288.1 GCA_030593165.1 Candidatus Thorarchaeota archaeon | reverse complement strand
CCAATGATATTGACGAAGACGAAATGGACACTTAGTTTTGATGGTGCATGCGAACCAAAAAACCCTGGAGGAATTGCCACATACGGTTATATTTACAGTGCCAAAGGCGTCCAGCAAGACACTGGTAATGGAGTAATTGGAGCGGGACTAGGTATGACGAATAATGTAGCTGAGTATCAAGGTCTGATTCACGGTCTAAAGGCAGTCATACAAATATTAAATCCCGGTGATTTTCTAAGAATCAGAAGCGATAGTCAACTCGTTATTAGACAACTAACTGGTGTGTATCAGGTCAAATCAAATTCGTGCATTGCATAAGAAAACAAAACGTATAATCAAAGAGATGAGAAGAACCGGAATCAAAGTGAAACTGAAATGGGTGCCAAGAGGAATTACTATTCACCTTATACTTAGAATAGAGTGCAGCGGCACCGATGGCTTCGAATGTCCATTCCCTGAAGAGAATACTCGCGCAATTCTCGAAGCAGCGACCTCTGGGGCTCCACCACTCATCCTTAGGGCTGTTCCCGCCAGGACCTGACCCGGTTCGGAAGTTTAAGGCAATCACAACAAACCTACGAGTGTTGTTATACCCATGACAGACTCCAGAGACTGCCAATCACAGTCCCACAGCGAAACCCAGCGTGATCGGGGTTCATCCTCCACGGGGTTACTGACGCCACTAGTGCCATGTGGTTTCGACCGCGGCAAACGGCCCGTCCTACCTGCTGCATCGGTGTTTTTCCCGGAGTTGCCTAAAAACATTGCCAAAGGTCGATAGATCTCAGACAAAAGCCCCAGCTGCTCTTTTGATGGTAGTTAACTCCTCAAGCACTTCTTGCTCTGATTGTGAGAGATCATCCAGAAACTTCTTTCTGATTGTCAGAATATGTTTGTCAGGCACATCTGTATACAGAATCTCGGTATTCTTTACTTGTCGACCAATCGTAGGACCTCGGATTGAAACAGCTACTTCCATGCCCTCTGTAGCCTCATCGATTGTGACAATTCTGTCTTGTATCTGAAGAATAGTACCAACCCGTCTTCCTTCTTCGTTAATCAATGCAGTTTTGGGTCTAATTACGCCATGCACCTTCACGCCTACAACAGCTGGACCACTTTGTCTGAAGACAAAATCCGGCATCAGCTCAATCTTTCCCGGTCGAATGATGGAACCAAGAGACTCTGCTTTTGCCTGTTCCCTCTTGACGATCAACCAAGCATTATAGTCGTCATAAAGGCGGTAAATGACCTCATTCAGAAAAGTTTCTACACCCAATTCCGCAGCCAAATCCTCAATATCTGGCCCAAATTTGACATTGAATCCAAGAACAACAGCATTCAGAGGTTCTGTGTCGCCAGACGCCTGAGCTTCGATAATGTCTCGCTTCACAATAGGTCCGACGTCTGCAGCTCTCACAGGTACCTTACGTTCTTGTAGGAATTGAGTTACCGCTTCCAGTGATCCCAAAGTATCAGTCTTCAAGACAATACCTGACTTATCTGTTTGAATCCGAATTGCACCGACTTCGTCCTGAACCCTTTGCTTGATTTCTTCAAGGTTTTCTGGATTAGTGACAGCATAAACTGGAGCACCAGCTACTGCTCCCTCTATGTCCGGTGAAACTATCTTGACACCAGCTGCTGCATGGACCACATCTACGTGAGTGAATTTTTCTTTTGGGTCTCTAATCTCATCCAACGGCTTTGGCTGTAATAATGCTCTAATCTTGGCCACAATGACACCATCAAGTCCACCGATCACAACGGTGTCGGTCTTCTTGAGCACTCCTTCGTATATTATTGTGTCCAAGGTGATTCCCAGTCCTGTTTCCTCTCGCACTTCCAGAATAGCACCTATTGCAGGCCCTTCTGAAATGCTCAACCGGTCCTTCATATACTGTTGAGTCAGACCCGAGAGAACCATCAAAAGTTCAGGAATTCCATCTCCTGTTTTAGCACTAGTTGGAACGATAGCCACAATCTTTTTGAAATCCTCAACTCGGTCAAATCTCTCTGATTGAATACTGTTGGCTGAGAGAGCTCCCACAATCTCATAGAGCCGTCTGTCAATTTCATTCTGAGTTGATTGACCTTGTGCCTTTATGGCTTCGAATAGGGTCATTCCTGGCTTATCTCTCCAGCCTGGAACCTTGTCAAGCTTATTTGCGGCTATCAGAAATGGAGTCTTTCCAGATCGTAAGATTTTGAGTGACTCGTAGGACTGCGTGAGAGGTCCTTCATTGATGTCAACAACAAGAATTGCGATATCTGCTATAGCACCACCGCGTCGTCTGAGGTTAAGATATGCCTCGTGACCTGGCGTGTCGATAAAGAGTAGACCATCAATAGTTAGCTCAGTATTGACGCTTTTCAGAAGGTCACCACAGATTGAGAGAATTGTTTCAGTGGGAAAGAATGAAGCACCAATGTGTTGAGTGATGCCAGCAGCTTCTCTATCCTGAACCCCAGTACCTCGCATCTTGTCAAGCAATGAAGTCTTTCCATGGTCAATATGTCCCAAGACAGTGACGATTGGTGAACGTAACTTTGCATTGTCTGCCATGGTTGGAACCTCACAAGGAATTGGCTGTGGGACTGTGGTTATAGTTATGAAAGTGTCGTTTTTTCCAAAGTATGCCAAATGAAATGTATTATATTACCCCTCTTTCCCGCGAGATTCGTAGATACAGCATATATTTATCATGAGAGCTATAGGTGAAACAATTTGGAACGCTCGTTCGTAATAATCAAGCCAGATGGCACAGCTCGACGAAGAGTCAGCGCATTAGTTCTGAAAACGCTGATGGATCGAGGCTACAAAGTACTCGCATTTAGAGAGATGAAGGTCCCAGAGTCACTAGCCAAGCTACATTATGCAGTTCACAAGGAGAAACCCTTCTTTCCATGGCTTGTTGACTTCATATCTTCAGCTCCAGTGTTAACCATGATTTTTGAAGCCGATGATGTAATCCAGGGAGTTCGTGACGCACTTGGTGCAACCTTTGTTCAAAAGGCCGACCCGACATCCCTTCGAGGTAAGTATGGCATTTGGGCAGGAGTAAATATTGCACATGCATCTGACGCCCCTGAAACAGCTACAAAGGAAATCCAACTTTGGACTGCTGAGGGTGGTCTCAGAGAATCTTCCGATGCTGAAGAACAAGCTAAAGCATACATCGAACAGTATAGCTCAGGTGACGCTGATTATACAATGGGGATTCGTGATGTTGTTAAGAACGCGATTGAGAATCGTGACACATCGGACAATGTTCTCCAATCTCTAGTTCAACTTCTAGGAAAAGACGCAAAGGGAATCACTCCCGAAGAAATCAGTGCATTAGCATCTGTGATTTTTGATTTTGTATAGGAAGAAGTAGAAAAAGCATAGATGAAACCTCAGGTGGTATAGACCACCTTTGGTTCCATATTTTTGGGGGTTGTTTAGCGTGAAATCTTACCGCCCTTTTCATAGCCTGCGGTCCACTTTGTGTCCCGAGGTTTCAAGCGGCGTTTGAGTCTGTTGACCTTACACTTGTTAGAGCAGAACCAAAACACGGCTCCGTCTTTGGTTTGTACAAAAGCAGAGCCAGTACCTGGCTCAATGTCTTTCCCACAGAATGAGCATTTCTGTGTACCAACCATGTCTAGCGCCTCCTCATCTTACGGGCTTCACGTTCAGTCTCTCTTAGAACCAGGATATCTCCCATTCTAATAGGCCCTTTTACATTGCGAGTTAGGACTCGACCTTTGTCCCTGCCATCCAGTATCTTCACACGGACTTGTGTGATTTCACCAGTCACTCCAGTTCTCCCTAGGAGTTGAATAACTTCTGCAGGAATCACAGGAGTTGTTTCTTCATCTTTGCTCATTGTCGGCAATCACCTGGATTTTACTTACGAAGGCCATTGATTTTCTCTACGAGATCATCAACGAGTTCCTTTGCCTTGCCCTCAACAATGATTGCGACGGCAGCAGTAGGTCGCTCGATGCCTGCGGCATTTCCAAGGTCTGCTTTGCTTTTCACAAAGATGTAAGGAGCTTTCTTGTCATCACAAAGACCAGGCAAGTACATGATTACTTCTTGCGGCTCAACGTCTTCAGCAACAACAACCAAGCGTGCTATGCCACGCTCACTGCTCTTTGTCGCCTCATTGATACCTTTCTTAATACGTCCCGTGTCTTTGGCTATTTCTAGAGCCTCAAGGGCCTTCTTCTGAAGTTCCTCGGTAGGCTCCCATTCTACAAAACTTGGCTTTGGCATTATTTCTACCTCAGTTTAGTTCTTCATCGGTATTTGCAAATTCGACCTGTTCTACAAAGAACAGGCTCTCCTGCGCCGTCAGTTTAACTTCTTTTAAAACTGTCGAAGTGTCTCGACATGTTAGAATCCCAAATCTGCCATGACTGACCTGAGGGAACTATCATCCACATCCATATGTTTCAAGACTGAATACCGGTTTCTCTTCTCCATGATGTAGAGACCTTGATGTATACTATCAATAAACTGCTCAGGACTAATCTTCATCTCTGACAATGTTGCTGGCATTTGTCTTTCCAACATGTAGTTCAGTATATCTCTAGGTTTGTAATCTGTACAACCAGCTTCTAGAAGGTAATGTAGGCAAATTGGTGTAGCAAGTGCAACCTGCAATCCATGCAGTTCAGCCGAACTTCTGTCCATTGCGTGGGATATTGCATGCTCAGTCCCAGAACAAGGTCGTGAACTACCGACAATACTCATTGCACGCCCAGCATCAATCTCCGCCCTGATCAGAGTTTCAAGGCTATCATCCGCAAGTACTGATTCCAATGCTT
>JAUVHR010000096.1 GCA_030593165.1 Candidatus Thorarchaeota archaeon | reverse complement strand
AGATGCAATGGCAACACTGCGTTAAGACCGCTACATTAATGCACTACGGATGCTCGACCCTCGATGAACAAAGATGACACGAAAGTCAGTCTCCACAGACAAGGCTCCTAAAGCAATAGGGCCATACTCCCAAGGAGTGGTGGCCAATGGTTTCGTATTTTGCTCCGGTCAGATTCCGGCGAACCCGGAAACTGGAGAGATATCAACGGGGTCGATTACTGAACAGACTCGCCGAGTCCTCAAGAACATCTCAGCTGTTCTAGAGGCTGCTGGGTCCTCGATGAAGAAGGTCGTCAAAGTAACTGTGTTCCTGCTGGACATGAACGACTTCACCGAGATGAACGAAGAGTACGCTAAGTGGTTTCCGGAGGATCCTCCCGCAAGAGCGGCTGTTCAGGTTGCAAGGCTTCCGAAGAACGCTCGTGTTGAGATACAGGCAATAGCAGTCGTCTAGACTATGTTCAAGTCAGGATTCTGCGGAGGGTTTGTCCTGTACGGACTCCAAACCGTCCTTATGCTTGAAAATCTTGTAGTAGGGGACGAACAGAGCTGGCAAACATACGATCAGCACAACAACCCATTCCACCAATAGCAACGGGACGTTTCCAAAGGCGTAGTTGAGCGGAGTGTAGATAGTAATCAGAGTGAGCACAAATGAGAACAACACCGCAGCAATTAGCATTCGTGCCTTGTGGGGTTCAGTCTTCCACATGGGCCTTCGCTCATCTCTGCAGCTGAATACGAAGAGCAGCTCAAAGCATATCAATCCGGCATAGGCAGCAGTTCGCGCATGGGTCAATGCGGCTGCATAAACTGGCAGACTCCAATCCACCGTCGGACCGGTGATCCCAGGTATGAAATCAAGTTGGAACCAGAGGTCCCAAAGGAAGAGGACGCCTGCAGACAGAAACGCAAAGAACCCGCCAACAATGATGAGGTTGATCATTCCCCGATCCAGCATCCGCTCTCCAGGTTCACGACCTTTCCGGTCCATGAGGCCCTTTTCTGGAGGGTCAACACCTAGAGCAAGTGCGGGGAATCCATCTGTCACAAGGTTGAGCCATAAAATCTGAACTGGAATAAGCGGAATTGGCAGACCAATCATTACCATTACAAATACCAGAAGCACTTCGCCAGCATTTGCTGAGAGAAGGAATCTAACAAATTTCCGAATGTTAGCGTATATCTCTCGGCCAACCTCAACCGCGTCCACGATAGTCGCGAAATTATCGTCAGCAAGGATAACATCGCTTGCCTCCTTTGTAACATCGGCACCCCGAATTCCCATTGATACTCCGACATCGGCTGATTTCACTGCGGGAGCGTCGTTGACACCGTCGCCCGTCATCGCCACAACGTGGTCGTGGTCCTTCAGTGCTTTCACGATTCGCAGTTTGTGTTCTGGAGCAACACGAGCAAACACATCGACGGATAGGCTCACTTCCGCAAGCTCATCGTCGGTCATATCCTCAATCTCTGCGCCGCTGACAATCACGGCGTCGGCGCCCTTGATGAGGCCAACGCTTTCAGCAATGGCGCGTGCGGTCAGTTCGTGGTCACCCGTAATCATGATAGTGCGGATTCCGGCTTTCCGGGCGGTGACGATTGCGTCAAATACTTCGGGACGGGGCGGGTCAATCATGCCGACAAGCCCAACAAAGACCAGGTTCGATTCTACTTCAGTAGGTTCCCAGTCTGGTATCTCAGCATCAAATCTGCGATAGGCTAGACCAAGAATACGCATGGCACGGCCAGCAAGCTCTGTATTGACATCAAGGACGCGGTCTTTTGCCGCTTGGTCCATTGGTACTTCTTTGCCGCCCTCGTAGATATGAGTACAGAACTCAAGAAGAACTTCAGGCGCCCCTTTCGTAAATGCCCACAACGAACCATCTCGATGCTTACAGACCTCAGTCATTCTCTTTCTCTTAGAGTCAAATGATATCTCAGCCAATGACTCATACTTGGGTCTGGTTTCCTCGAATGGAAGTCCAGCCTTTTCAGCTGCAACGAGAATGGCACCTTCTGTGGGGTCGCCTATGACTTGCCATTCATTGTCAGTTTCATAGTCTGGTTGCAGTAGCGTGTTCGAACACATTTGACCTATAGTAAAAAGACGAACAAGATGCGGATCGTTCACGGGGTCGTATCTCACTTGACCTGCAGTATCGAACGGGTCCTCATCGGCTCCAACCAAGAACGCTCCCTCAATGTTGTAGCCAGTACCTGTCACTGTGAAATGGAGGTCGCCCGCATAGACATGACGAATTGTCATCTCATTTCTCGTGATGGTTCCAGTTTTGTCTGAGCAGATGATTGTAGTTGACCCAAGGGTCTCAACACTAGGTAATCGTCTCACTATGGCATTCCGTTTCACCATGCGCTGAACGCCAATAGCAAGTGTAATTGTGACAACTGCGGGAAGACCTTCGGGAATCGCTGCAACTGCCAATGCAATTGCGACAAGAAACGACTCAAGCCAATACTGGTCTGGAAGCATCACAATCTGCACAAAGAACACCATTGCACAGAGAACCAGGATCATCAGACCGACCTTCTTGCCCATGTCCTCAAGGTCAATCTGCATGGGTGTCATCTCTTTCTCGCTCTCTTGGACTAGCTTTGCAATCTTTCCAAACTCGGTCTGCATACCGGTGGCTGTAATTACTGCATTACCTTTTCCAGCTGTGATTATGCAACCTTGAAAGACCATGTTGAGCTTGTCGCCTACGACTGGGTTTTCCAGAATGAGAGTCTCGTGGGTCTTCCGTGCAGCCAAGGATTCGCCGGTAAGCACAGCCTCATCTGCTGAGAGTCCCATCGCTTCAACGATTCTGCCGTCCGCTGAAATCATGTCACCCATCTCAAAGGCGATAATATCCCCCGGCACAACTTCACGAGAATCTATGACTTTCCATAGGCCTCCCCGTTTCACCTTGGCTTTCGGTGCGGCCATCTTCTTCAAAGCTTCTAGAGCCTTCTCCGATCGATACTCCTGAACAAACCCGAACACAGAGTTAAAGACAACAATGAAGCCGATTACAATGGCATCAACCCACCCCTCACCATGTGAAGGGTCAATGAGGTTCATCGCGACGGAAATGATAATTGCAAAGATTAGTATCACAACGAGCGGGTCTGTGAACTGCTCCAAGAACATCATGAGTGGGCCTTTTTTCTTTGTTTCAATTAGCTCGTTGAATCCATAAGTCTCGAGTCTATGAGCGGCTTCCTCCTCTCCGAGCCCGTCCCTGGTAGAACCAAGGGTTTCCAATGACTGGTGAACATCAGTTGAAAACCAGTCGCTCTCAGCCATCTATACCACGTCTACTATTGGGTTCGGGAAGACCTGCTACGCTTCAAAGGCCGCAGAGTGTACTTTGGCCGTTTGCGGGTCCATAGTTTATGATTACAAATACCTTTCGCTAGATGATATGAATCTTTGAAACAAACAATCAAGAAGGTATATATTATGTACCTGACGTGTTCGGTCAAACATATCGGTGATGTTCATGGTGCTTGGTTCAGACAAGAGAGCTCTGCCAGTCTTGCTGACTCTGGTATTTGTGATGGCAGGAGTATCAATGTTAGCCCTGCAAATGATACCTACTCTGCCAAGTGGTCCAGAACTGCAACTCATCGGGGGGGACGGGTCTCAGAGCATACTAACTCTTACGGACCTAGAAGCACTGACTTACATCGAGAGATATGGCTCATACCAAAATACATACGGAAATGTCAGAGGACAGGGAGTCTACAAGGGCGTAGAAGTATCAACACTGGTTCAGATGATTGGCGGGATGCAAGAAGAAGACCTCTTGGTTGTGAATGCAACTGACGGCTATAGTCAAACCTTCACTTACCAGAAAGTGTTTCCAGATGCAAGTACATACGACCTGCAGGGGGACATGGTTCTTGCCTATGAGTTCAATCAGACAAAAGTCCCTGACTATGAGCTTGGTTATCGACTTGTCTTCCTCACCCTTGACGGATACTACACAAATGATGATGCAGGAAATTCTTCATCACCAGGATACTACGCTGGTGCCGCGGGCCCTCAATGTGTTTCAAACGTTGCATCAATCACAGTCATTGATGTCGTACCCGGATTGGTAGTCCTCACACTAAGCTTCGGCGATGACATACATCAGCTCACGATGTCAGACCTCATGGCGCTTCCGAGCATCTCAGGTACGGGGGGATACATCAAACGAACAGGAACAATAGTATTTCCGTTGAGTCTTACTGGAGTAGCGTTTGGTGATCTTCTACAGCTTTTCGATTCACTGCCTGATGACTTTACTCTTCGTGCTAATGCTTCAGATGGCTATACAACGCTCTACAACGAAACGCATTTGGAAGGTTTGATGGAGGGTTTCGATCCTTCCACGGGCGAGTCCGTTGGTTTGAAGAACTTCACAATGATACTTGCGTACATTCAGGATGGCGAACCCCTCACCGAGGATGGGCCGCTTAGAATCGTTTTCACCAATGAGGACGGTTACATTTCAGAAAGCAAGTATTGGGCAAAGAATGTCGCATCAATCGAGGTCATCTCTTCCTCGTCATAGACCGCTCATGTGTCGCTCCTAAGCCAAAATCCAAGAAATTGCTCCTAAAGCAACCTTTTTCTCGGTAAATCCGAGGCAAGATAATAAGTCTTGGTGGAGATACTATAGACTAGATGAACATGGGTGGTCAGCCCCAATGAGAGATAGAAAGAATGCAGTACCTGCCGCAGCGGAAATACTAGAGCAGGCTGATTGTCACATCTCAAACTCTGAATTCAGTGAGGCCATCACCACACTTCAGAGAGGACTATCCATTTATCCGGAGAATACAATGTTCTGGGAAGGCGTTGTCGTATGCAATCTTGGCATGAAGAAACCCAAACAGGCGATTGACGCATTGAACAACATACTGCGCATTGACCCTCATGCCGTTCGAACTTGGGGAGACAAGGCTTACCTCCACTTACTCCTCAACGAAAACGCTGAAGGTATAGTTGCGCTGAAGGAGAGCCTTCGTCTGAAACCTCGCAACGCAAGGAACTGGGCGCTCCTCGCTTCCGTCCACATTCTTAATGAACAATGGGACATCGCCATTGAGTCGCTTGAACGTTCGATTCTTCTTGACCCTAACTCAGCCATCACGTGGTACAATGTATCAACATGCTACATCGCAGTAGGTGACTTCGAGGCAGCACTTGTTGCAATTGGAAATGCAATCGCAATAGACCCGCTTCTTGAAGAGATTGCTGGTGAATGGGTTGAGCTTCTTCATGAAAACGTTGCAATGCCGGATCTGATGTCCTACAGCTATCAAGAACCGGCTAGTTAGTCTGCAGAAGACTCCTCTTCAACTTTTGAGCATTCTTCAACAATCGCAGTCACACTGGCTAAGAAGCCAGCTATCTTCTTTACCATGTCCTTGAGCTTGTAACGTTCTGCAGTCTTAGCGGCTTGTTCCAAGGCTTCAAGGAGCTTCCCTGCTTCTGTACGTTTTTCCTCTTTGGAGGACATCGCAAGGATAGCTTTCTGTTTCTTCGGTAGGACTTGCAAGAAAATCTTAATTGTTTCAACTGCTTCATCCTTACTGACTATCGCCTCAGCTTCGGAGGGTTCCGAAGAGGCACTTAGAATCCGGTCTATTTGAGAATGGAGTTGTTTGTACTCATCAAGCGCGGAGGTAAGAACCTCCTCAACTTCAATGTCGCCCTCAGCACTCTTCAATCGTTCCTCAAGTTGGTCCATAACCCGTTCCAAGAACGCCTTTCTTTCTTCGAGTGTCGTCTTTCGCCGCTCCATCCAACGCCATTCGCTCGAGATACTATGAGTTAAGGAGATGGCCTGGCTTACTTTCTCAAGATACTTGCCAAGTTTCTTTTTCGCTATCTTGAGCTCGGACTCAAGAGACTCAGCCACTTGCGCTAACTGATAGCTCAGGATGTTTTCAGCTTCTGCGTCGGCGAGGACGCGGCTCTCTTTGATTGTTCTGGTGACCGTAGCCCACAGTTGAACGATTTCCTCGTCTACAGTCGTAGATTGAGATTTCGAGTCGAAGCCACTGGATACCGCCTCCACTTCTTTCTTGAGCTTGTCCAACTCTTCGAGCTTTGCTCTTAGCAAAGCTCTTCCATGTCGCATACTAAGCTCTGACGTTAATCTTTCACGTTCCTCTGGTACTTCCATGAGTCCATGATGATTGTCAATGAGCAGCTCCTGTGCCCGCTCGAAGTGAGCTACCGCCTCGGGGTAATTCTCGTCTTCGAAGAAATCATCTCCCTTCCTCTGAAGCACCAAGACCTCTTCTAACACATCATATGGAGAAACTCTTATTGTTCCAGTGTACTCGACGCTATCCCTAGAACACAGGTCTACTGCGCGCCCTTCCGCGGTTGTGATTCGGGCAATGACGATTCCTTCAGAACTGGCCGCGAATATGTAATCATGGTCTGCCTCGGCCCAAACAAACTTGGCCCCATCCATTTCTATTTGACCAACTTCCAAGTCCTTCCTGAGGTCCCAGATAGTTAGATAGCTTTGTTGTGATGCAACTAACAAATATGGGTTAATACTCCACATTGAAGCAATTGCGCCATTTTGGCGGGGTTCCAGGGTCTTCTCAAGTTTCCACTCGGCCCGATTCCACACCTTGATACTGCCAGTACTGAGTCCAACAATAATGAAACTGTCATTGCCAGTTAGAACAACATCCTTATCCTTGTCAAGTCTTGCTAACTCAGTAGGGGCACTGCCTTCATCACGTTTCCATACGACGGGCTCCTCCTTCTTTGTAGCCGTGCATATGATCTCTTTGTCTGACCAAAGAGTCGTAAGGTCGGTCTTGTGCAGCTGCCAGCTCGAAGTATCATGAGTATCCTTCTTAATTGAAACAAGGCGACCATCGCGAGACCCAACATAGAATCGGTCGTCTTGAAGTGTGGACGTGATTGCTGAGTACGACAACTCAAACCAGCCAATCATCCCGAAGGCGTCCTTACGCCAGACGTATACACGTTTCTCACACGTTGCATAGATCTGTTCCTCGTCAACATGAACAGCTAGAGGAGCAGAATCGGTTTCACCAAGAACCGCAACCTGTTGCCAATCGCCTTTGGACCAAACTCGAATCATCTGGTCCCGGCAGGCTGCATACAGAAACTTATCATCATAGGCTAGATGAACGGCATCAGCCTCAAGCACTGTTACGATTTCATGCTTTAGAGGCAGGGTGTCGTTCCCCTGACCTCCGGAATGTGAAGACATAGTTCAAACCCCGACTTCTTCCGCGTACCGTTTTCTCATTCGTTAGTCCTTAAGTGAGTTTCTACTATGTAGAAAAGTAATGTGGTCGGAGCAGCTTTCGGAACTTTTACGGAGCATTGCCGGGCACCAAGCTGGCCTCATAAAACGAGTGTAGAAAGTATTAAGCCGGAAAAGCACTTAATAACGGGAGTATCTCAGTGAGGCTGTGCTCCACAGGAGGTCCGAAGGTTGGTGACTAGTCAAGAATGGAGAAGACGTCTCGATAGACTCTCCGAGGTCAAGGATCATATCACGTCCATAAACACGAAACTGGAAGAGCAACTTGATAGGCAGGTCCGAGCATTATATGACTTGTATGCAAAGATTACCAAGATAGAAGCAGACCTCGGCGGAATCTCGGGAGTAAGTGTCCTAAAGAAGAGGAAACTCCAAAGTACATTGGAGAAATCAGGAACAACGCTTGAGACCGAACTCATGAAGACCATCAGGGACTTCGCAGACATTCTCAGAAAAGAACAGCGCGCATTGATGGACGTCATTCCTACACTCCAGGCCATGAGACCGAAAGAGGCCAAGGCTCTTGCATCAGTGAAGTTTCCATCAATTGGTGCTGGTGACATGGATGACTTTGAAGCCCTTTCATCCTTTAGCGCTACACTAGCCAGTAAGTTCACAGCCCTTCACCAGAGCCTGATAAGAGAAGTTCAGGAAAAGCTCGATGAGAACAAGGGAACTCTTGAAACATATGAGCGACATATTACCATCGACCGAAGCAAGGTGACAACTACAGCTTCTGTAGAGAGCGTTGCGGGCACCTCGCTGACGGAGCTGGTTTCAGTTATGGAGAAGCTGAAGTCTGAAACTGAATTTCTTGATGGCCGAAGTGATGAGGTCCGACGGATGATCAGTGTTGCATTGATGACTGAGGTTGAGTCGCTCCAAGCTTCAAGCGATACAGCATCGCGTCTTGGTCTTGACCTACCAATGGACTTCACAAAGCAGCTAAGGGCACTTGCCAGAGACGCTACAAATGCAACCGACCTAACTACACTCGTGAGTCTTGAGAACCAGCTTCAGACAGCGAGATTCAAGCTGGCTAACATGCTCAGAGACAAGATAATCAACATCAAACACGAAGTAACAACTAAGATTGTTGAAGGTGGTATCCCAACTACCTCTGACGTCATTCCAGAGGCTCCTACGCTTGCATCCGATGAAGAGGATGTAACCGACCTGCTTGTGGAATATCAAAGAATGGTGGAATGGAGTGGCCAAGTTAAGGTAGCATTGAATGATACAATCGAGGAAGTTCTCGAGGATATTGAGCGAGCGACTGAACATCCTGAAGAAACAGGAATCAAAGACATCGTTACTGTCAGGCAGTTTCTTGCAGATGCCAGGAAAGAGCTCAAGAAAAGCGAGGTTGACGCAATGATTAGGGTCTACCTGCAGGCCAAGAAGATGCAAGAAGAACACAAGAAGTTCATCACTGACCAGATTCGAAGCTATCTTGCAAGATTCAACGAACTCGCAACTTCAGCCGATAGGGTTTTGGATTATGCGCAGCTCTCAAAGAAGGCACCGAAAATAGATGATCTTGAAGGTGGTATTGTCTACTTGCTGCAATCACTGTCAAGCCTCAAACAGGCAGTGGAGAGTGGAGTTGCAACATTCAGAGAAGCCTGCGAACAAGAAATCGAAGCAATCATCGAAGACCTCCAGACAATCAAACCAGCGTACGCTGAGATATTCATGCCAATAATAGCAAAGCTGGAGGAAGGCTCGGCCCGAATCGGCACAATGGATGAGTTTGCAGAGATTCGATCCGAGATGCGGTCCATTAAAGACGGAATCCTCGTGAGCGCGAAGGATTCCCTAGAAAACCTTCGTTACAGACTCGGAGTGAAAATCAGACTCGCGGGGGCCAAACTTATGGGAGTGGGTGTCACCATCCCAGCCGAGGTTCAAGAGGCTATTAGCGAACTGAACAATGTTGGAGTTGCGGCTGAAACCGTGTTCAGTCTTCCTGCAATCGCTAGGAAAATGATCGAGCTCTACGAGAAGAAGATTACTGACAAAATAATTGAGTCTCTAATAGGCGAGGCTTCGGAGCTCGTCAAGTCATTCCAGCAGGCAACAACAATCGGTGTCGACCTAGGGGCCGAGATGAAGACACTCCAGAAAATCGTGGATAATCCCCCAGATGAGCTTGAGGAAGCGGCTGACGCTTTTGATAGCATGAGATCACTTACTACATCAAAGCAAGTTCAGAACAAGATTAGGGAACGAGCTGATGAAGCACACAGACAACTCCTCGAGGCTATTGACATCTTCGAGCAGCAGGGCATGGCCGATTTTGTCACACGACTCAGGGTGCTTCTTGATAAAGTTCCGGAGCAGCTCGCTCAAGGATCAACAGATGTCGGCGAGGCTCTAGAAGTCTGTCTTACTTTGGCTACGGTTCAGAACGAGATGCTTGGAGTCATCAAAGAGATTGCTAAGAAGGACAAGGATTCGCACGACAAAGAGATCAAGAAGAAGAGTAAATACTACGCGACTGTTGAGAAGGTCTACGAAGAACATCCTGACGAGTTCAGTGAACTCATTTTCAATGTAAAGCGGATGAAAGAGCTGGAAGCATTGCTTGAAGCGGCTGAAATGCTCGACAAGGCAATCGGATACTTCAATGAACTCAAAGAGCTAAGAGTGGGCTGGATTGACAAAACCCAGAGTATGGATGACTGGCATAAGACACTCAAAATGTACCTTGCTGGGTTCTCACCAGCTGCCAGTAGTGACGACCGTGACAAATTCCTCGACGGTGCAGTCAAAAAGATTAGAGACACTTTCAGCAAGGAGGACATCAGCACCTACCTTTCATGGGCCATTCGGGTCCTAGCTGAAGCTATGATTCAGAAACGAAAATAGAATGAGGAGGATGTGACATAATGTTTCACACACCA
>JAUVHR010000048.1 GCA_030593165.1 Candidatus Thorarchaeota archaeon | reverse complement strand
GCTTCGATTTCATTTGCAAGTGTATCATACTTCATCTCTCTGAAGTCATCGAACATTGTAGGAATGCCTGCCTTGATGTCCTCAAGGAAGTCGAGCACAAAGAGGGGCTGGCCCTGCGAGAGAAACTTGTCAACCCGAGCTGGACGCTTCACGTCCCTAAGAACTCGCATGGCATGTTCTTCGATAATACGTATTCTGGTCACTGGATCGTAGGCTTCCTGACGAGATATGCTGTATCTGACTTCCTGCGTGTAGATTCGCTCACGTATTGTGCTGAGCTTTTTCACAAGACCTTCATCGTCAACCGATTCCATTAGCTGCAAGGCGTAAGCAGATCCAACTATTCCTTCAACCTCGATGTTGAGGTCCTCGATGGTGTTCAGGAGTTTGAGGTCACTGGTTACAATCTTGGAGCCTTTGACGCGCATCGCAGCAAGGATGAGGGACATATCATTGGGTTGAGGGAGTGCCCCCTCAGGTCTATTGATGTCTGCGATAAGCGCCTTGATATCCTTTGACAGAGTTTCATCTATCTGGATTATCTGTTCAACCTCTCTTCGAATATACCAACGAAGCTCGTGGAAGACCTGTCTGCTAATCCAGAGCTCCATCCCGATCTTATCGGCAGCCTCCTTAATGATGAATACGTCCTTAGGTCTGTCACTGAATCCGGATATGAAGAAATTGGCATCGAGGTATACGCGCATGTAGTTTTGTCTCCGTCTCTTTGCAATGCTACGGGAAAGGGCAACGCTTGAGGACCTGCAGAACCCTTCAGAATTGCCAGTTTGTTTCGCCCAGCATTAAGGTCTTTCGCTAGTGGTCCTTTTAGCAACCGAATCCTGCGGCGTTTCAACCAAAGAAAAGCCTTGTGCTGCAACAGGTGAATGACCCTCTACGGTAGTCTTTAAATCAGCATTGACAGTCCCCGTGCCTTAGCTCGGTGACATCCTCATGAACTCCATTGTTCGGCCCAAAATATCAGAGATGCTTGAGATTAAGTCAGTCGCGATTGTTGGTGTCTCAACCAAGATGGGCTACTACTGGCCCCACTCCATGCTTCAATGGGATCATGACCTCAAGGTATGGTTGGTCTCGAAGTCGGGGGAGGAGGTCTTGGGCCACAAGATATACCGGAGCCTTCTGGACATACCGGCGCCTGTTGATTATGTTATCCTTGCAGTGCCGTTGAGAGCAGTTCCTGAAGTACTGAAGGAATGCGCCCAAAAGGGCGTAAAGGGAGCGACTATCTTCACAAGCGGCTACTCCGAACTCGGTACGGAGGAGGGTAGGCAGCGCGAGAAGGAAGTCAAAGATCTCGTTCACTCAATGTCATTTAGAGTCTTTGGGCCAAATTGCATGGGATTAATGTATCCAAAGATTGGCTTCGCGTTCATGCCAACAGTGGATAGGCTTTCAGGAAATGTTGGATTTATTTCACAGTCCGGCGGCGTTGCGATTACAGCCTTTACGGCAGCTGTGCACGCCGGCGTTGGCTTCAGCAAGATGTTCAGCTTTGGGAATGCAGTGGATATCTCTCCCTCTGAGCTTCTCGATTACCTCGAAACAGACCAAGAAACGGATGTCGTGGGAGTGTACATTGAGGGAACAAGTGATGGAAAACACCTACTTGACTCTCTCAAGCGAGTTGCTGAGAAGAAGCCTGTTGTTGCTGTTAAGGGAGGACGTTCGATTGAGGGATTTAGAGCGGTTTCATCTCATACAGGCGCCTTGGCCGGCAGGGACGAAGTCTGGGTCGCGGCATTCCGTCAGGCAAACGTTGTCGCAGTTGACACATTAGAAGACCTAGAAGCGACTCTCAGTGTTTTCTCGAAAAGCCCTAGACCACGCTCACCGAACGTTGGCATCATTGCAGTAAGCGGTGGAACCAGTGTAATCAACACTGACCTGTGCGTAGAGCGTGGACTTCGAGTACCCCCCTCTTCTCCTGAGACCGTCGAAAAGCTGCGAACCCTGGTAAGAGATGTTGGTAATTCCGTAGCGAATCCCATTGACCTCGCCGCAGACTACTACAGCGACCAAATAATGGCTGAAGTAATCCGTGTTGCTGGTGCTGACCCTGCGTTCGATTCAATCATCTTGCAGGCGGACGTTCATAACATCTATCAAGTTGTTTCAATCATGGGAGCAGCTGATGTGGTCGAGTATCTGTGGGCAACTATGGCCAAAGCAGGAAGCGAAGTTGTGGAGAAAGAAAGGAAGCCGGTTCTGGTGGCGATACCTGAAGTAGCGTACGCTGTGGCAAGGGAAACGGCATGGCAGAAGTTCGTTGAAGCAGGACTACCCGTCTTTCGAAACATCAGTGAAGCAGTTGGCGCACTCTCTCGAGTCTGTAAGTACTATGAAACACGATTTTCCCGGAGAATCTAACTAATACTGTACTAGAGCTCGGCTTCTAAAACGTCGATTCGAAGCGGCAAGGAAGTAATCTAGCAATCAAGCTGCTAGGGACCTACTAAATGGATTCTAGGTTGAGTTTCCACTCGGTGTCGCCCTGGCGAATCAGGATTCCAGTGTGGACCTCGAAGTTCGGTCTGACATCAAGGTCTTGGTGGTTCTCGAGCTGACTCCGGATGAAGCGAATCAGCTTTGCTGATGTCCATTCAGTCATACAGGATACTGCTTACATTGGATATAGAAGGACCACGATATTACGGCGTATTCAACACACCTGGCGAGTTCATTGTCCCCTACTTCCCGCATTGCCGCGTCCTTGGGAATTAGCGGCAATAGCGGCAATGTTCATATTATGATGCCTTCCTCAGGGAGTATTACCTTTCTCAAGCAATCGACGCTTCCTCTTGGCCCATGCAGCAAATCCAGCTAGGTATGCAATGAGAGCCAGAATCGCTAGGGAGAATGTAACAGCAGTTCTGATGGTCACTAGCAGTGAATCAAGATTCGAGAGCATCGGCGGAGGAACAGGCGGCAGGGTTCCATCCGTTAGGCAGTACACTGTTCCCTTGTAATAGTACATCAGGTCTAGCTTTCCCTGATCATCGAAGTTGCCAACTCTGATGAGGTCAACGTCCCACGGTAGATCGTATGCGCCAAGAACCTCCTCAGTTATCATATCGACAATGGCCAGTTTATTGTATACCAGCAATACGTAATCCAATTGACCATCGGTGTCAACATCTCGGAGTTCGACCTTCTTTGCAATGGTCGTCGGCGCCGCATATGTCAGTATTTCCGTGTATGTCGATCCATCACTAACGATGAAGCCTTCCTCTCGGACGTTGATGATGATTTCATCAGTTGGAGATAGATCAATATTCGCAACGGACACGCCATCCACAGTATTGTTCATGTCAACCTCCCAGAGTATTCCAGTCAGTGGATCCCATGACCATACCCAGCCATTCTCCCACGCTACTGCAAGATCCTCGATGCTATCACCGTTGAAGTTACCAGTCTGGATGTCAACAATGAGTGGGGGAGTCCCTGGCAGTGAACCCATCAGATTGCCATCGCCCTCCCAAATGAACAAATCACCGTAGGAGGCGAAGGCAATTCCTACTACACAAAGATCATCGTCAGTGTCTGCGGTATACCTGCCCACTGTGACCTGCGTAGGATAGAAAGATGTTGCATTGAAAGCTGTGAGGAACCTAAATCCACCGTTGGTGTCGTAGAATGCAACTCCCGTGTTGTTCGTGCTGGTTTCTACATAGACCACTGCAAATTCAGTCCCTGTTATCGGAGTTCTGAAGTCACCCACTGCGATGTGGCTGATCCAATAGCCCTCAGGCGAAATTATATCGATGGCAGCGAGCTTCTCACCAGTAGCACCGTCGAAGCCTATGACTCTATAACCTCCCTTTGCTAAGAGCACAAGTAGGTCTGTTACGCCATCAGCGTTGAAGTCCGCAAATTGGACATCATTCACATAAGCGTCAAGGTTCTCTGCAGACCAGCGTAGCGATGGATAGACCGGGTTGTATACCCTAAGGGTCCCGTCACTTCCTCCGGTGATGTACTCGGTTATGCCGTCATTATCTAGGTCTTCTGTCCATAAACCAGTGAGAAAGAAGCTTCTACTAACCACGGCGGTGTTGTTCCAGTAGAGACTCCAGTGTTCGAATGCGGCCAGTGGATCTGGCACCTGCGGTTGCAGCTCGTTGAATGCATATACCGCCCCAGTGGTATCTTCAAACCCTGCAATCTCATCGATTCCGTCACCGTCGAAGTCACCGACAGCAAGCTCGATGTATTCAGTGGAGCTGAGGTCAAACCAAGTTACAACTCCTGTTAGCGCATCAATGGCAATGACAGCTCCATCCTCGGTACAGATTCCAACACCTAGTCGATTATTGGTGAACATCCCCAACATCGCGTCAGTAATGTCATCATGATTGGGCCAGCCCCACTCGTAGGACCAGACTACACGGCCTGATGTGAACTCCTCCAAGAATACGCCGTGCTTTGTGACATACAAAGCCTCGTACATTGAATCCCCATCAAAGTCTTCCACCCAGATCCAACGAAGATCATTGGGAGGAATGAAGGTTGAATTGTACAGAACCGACTGATTGATTGGGTCTACAGCCCATAGATGTTTCTCACCACAAATGACATCATCGAAACCATCGTTATTGAGGTCAGCCAAAGGCAATATCTTAAGATCACCACCCATTGGAGCATGAACCCAAAACATCACAGATCCATCAGTTCCATTTAGGAAGCACAGTGAGCCATTATTTATCTGTACAACAACATCGTTAGCAGGGTTGGTGCTGAAGTTGCCTAAAGCAATTGAATGGCTGCTCAATCCGGCACCTAGCGACGTGTTCCAAAGGATTGTACCTCCGATGGTCAGGGCTACAACGTGGTTGTAGATTGATCCTGTCACAACCTCAGCTAATACGTCTCCCCGAATATTGCCTATGGCAACCGCATCAGGAAATGTAGGTGCGACTTGGATATGAGCATTCGTTGTTCCGGATTGAGCTATCAATATAGTTAGGTTCCCATCCCACCGACTCACTGCAATGTACGGTTGACCGATTGCCGTCAGATTGCCTATTGTGAGCATAAATGGTGTGCCTGAGTATAGGTCGTTCACCCAAAGCTCGGTTCCATCGTCGTCATATGCTCGAATAGCACCCGAAGCCTCACCCACAACGATTTCATCAATCCCGTCTTCGTCCAAGTCATATACAATGATGGGGTCACCTATGCCCGTAGGATCAAAAACCATATTTCCTATGTTGCTCGTCCACATTGATTCACTATAGAGAAACGGCGTGCTCCCTGCGCCAACATCTTCGAACTCGAACACGTACACTTCTCCTCTGTTGCAGGAAATCGCAATCTCTTCGAAGCCATTGCCATTGGAGTCGTAGATTGAAACACCAGTGACCATCTGGGAGAACTTGTTTGAGAGCCATACCTCCTCATGTTCCATCTGTTCCAGGCCTACGTTGGAGTGTGTCAATTCGTAGACTCCAACTCTATCATCGAAACCTACGATAACTTCACGCCGAGCATCTCCGTCCGTATCTCCCACATCCAAATCCACGACACCTCGAATGTTGAAGTGTGTAAACCTAGATGAAGGGTTCACTCCATAGAGTAGGTCCGCGTTCTCAGCGTACTTCTTTGCGTTATATGGACTTCTCGTTCCGAGGATGTGTGAGGGAGATTTTGGTGTGTTCCATTCGGTAAAGAAATCAAAGGCATGCATCTGCATAAATCCTCCATCTCGAAGACCCATAACACACGGGCTTAGAGCCAATGGAGCGTAGATCTTGGTGGTTTCGTTCCACTGATAGATGACTTGCTCACCTGGCAATTCAATCCGCTCGATGTAAGGTGGTAAAGTAGCCAAGGGCTCGCTCTTTCTCCACATCATGTAGGTTTCGCTCATTGCATAGCTCATTTGAATGTGGTCCTCAATGGGAGCCTCAACAGATTCGTAGACCACAATGGGTGTATTCTCTGGTGGGGCAAGTAATCCAAGGTCAGGATTGATTTCGTTATTATAGGACGAGGTAGCCTTGAACATCAGACTATCATCCCAGATGAATGAGCTATTGCTGAATGCCACCATGATGTCCAAATCCGTCTTCGACAATGTATTATTGCGACCAGAAATCGCAAAGGCATAGCCACCGCCTGGCATTAGTAGTGTAGAAGGCATCTTCATGATGTCGATGGAATTGATGTAGTAGTCATTATGGTTCTTGAAGTCCATTATGGAACTTGAACTCCAAGAACCCCAATCCGTTGAGGTTCTGTAGTATGCTTGATGAATGCTCTGTTGGACATACACCCACACAAGTGTGTCTGAACCGATGCTAGTCATGCAGGGATCATGACGAATAGTGCCAACCCCACTCATCACTCTAACAGGCGCACTCCAAGGTCCAGAAGTACTCTTGGCAACCCACATGTCATAGTAAGTCGCACCTGCCCAGATTTCAGTTCTCCAAGTCGCATAGAGTGTTCCGTTACTATGCAGGAATAACGAGGGCTCGCTCTCTGAAATGACGGTTTCTCCGGTGTAAATCGGATAATCTCCCGTGGTGAGCGTCGTTGAACTAGACCACAGATCGAGTGTTTTATGGTACATTTTGAAGTAGATGCGACTGTCCTGACAAAAGAGAACCATTACCCAGTCATCATCTGTTGTAGTCCAGTACGACACATCACTGTCACCTCTGAAAGTTAGATCTAGTATTTCAATGCCTAAAGCACGAGTCGTCTTGAGAGGAACAATCGGATAGTTGGGACTAGATGTAACGAGGTCAACCTTAGTGTAGTTATTGTCAGTTCCACCCCACTCCCAAATATCGAAACCACGCGTGTGACCGATGATAATCTCTTGTGCTGAATCGTAGTCCTGATCGTCGAGCACTATGCTAGTAATTGGATTCCAGGCTGTGACCTCAGCAGGTGCCTCCCATGCTTCAACGAAGGTTGCCCCGACCCACTCGTAGATCTTGAGAAATCCATCTTGTCGAATCTGCGTGACATTGATCCTTCCCCCGATGATAACCTCCCTGAATCCATCTTCATCAACATCACATAGAACCATCGCCTCTATTGAGGCCTCCTTGAATTCTTCATGGGCACCATTGCCAACAAGGTAGAACCGACCCTCTAGTTCATCGGTCTTCATGAAGTACTCCTCAGTAAGATTCCATGCATCGAATGGGATGTTGTAGATGAACAGGAATGGACCTGCAGCTACAAGGAGTTCATTCTCTCCATTGAGGTCATAATCATCACCAGCACCGATAGCAGTGACTCCTTTCACGTTCTCCCATCCAAGGGATGCTGTGTAACCCGAGTCGCGCAGATCAATTGTGTGGGCGAGTTCATAGGTATCATCAATGCCTGTATCCTCGAAAACGTAGATTTGTAAGCCCGCAGCCGCTACAAGTTCCTTCAGTCCATCCCCGTCTAAATCACAATCAGCCAAGATATGCTCGACATGGTCCCAGATGACTAGGTTGAAGGTCCCAGAGATACCCTCTAGCTCTTCCCACATGTAAGGACTTGTGTCGCTAACTTCCGTGTGGTTGATGTCATAGGACTTGAACGCACGCTTGTAGGTGTTATTCACCATATGCTCGAAGATGTAGATGTTGTTATCGTAGTCACCTACTATGATCTCGCCGCGGCCATCAGAGTCCACATCGCCGGACGTAATAGTTAGAGTCCAATTGATGAGGTCTGCTTCAGTACTCCACGATTCAGTCACGTGGTATCCAAAATTAAAGGCGTTCTTCGATTGAATTGAGAACTCGTACCGATGTACTGTGGGGTACGTGGCAAGGATGTAACTGCTAGACTGAGTGTAAGTTGGCCAGAATGAAAACATCTTGTTGTCGGGTGGATGATAGCTCAGGATTACGAACTCTGTGTCGGCCAAAGTAGTCATTTCAGAGTTATACTCCACCCACCAATCTTGCGGGAGCCCCCACCCCATTGGCACAACACGCAAGTTAGTAAAATCGTTGAATTTTAGATTGGTCTCAGGTCTAGCATTCGAGAACAGCTTCTTGTTCTGGACCCACTGAGGTTTGTCGGATGTGCCTTTATTGAGGAAGCATGTAGCTCCAGCACGAGTGTCATAGCTCATGACAAGGTCTAAATCACCATCCTGATCGATATCCAGAGTCTGAGGCTGCCCCCAATAATCGCTCATTTTACCTTCATTGATCTCTGAGAAGTAGCCTTGATGCATCAATAGCCTAGGCACAGTGCCACCTTGGTAACCAATGTTCTCACAATAGTAGAGGTAGCCTGTTGATAGGATTAGATCGTTGTCGCCATCTTCATCCCAGTCTACGAAGGTCATCCTCGGGACGGTCTTGGCATTAGCTAAAGCAGTGACAATATCGCCAGTGAAATCGAAAGCACTCATGGGCTCCATGTTGATGAACGAGAACACCTCATCACCCGCTGATCGCGAGAAGAAGTACACATCAGCACGTTGAGCACCTACCTCCTCCCCATAAATGGCATCAAGTGTAATCGAATCGTCGAATACACCAACAACAGCCATTGGATAGGGATTCTCAAATCCAGTGTCAATCCGTCCCATTTCAATTGTGCTGCGCATTCCTGATATGCCCGTCGTTATCGATGAGAAGTACGAGGTTGCATCAATATCCAGTTCTGGGAAAGGACCCATCGTGCTGTAGACATTGATAGCATTTAGGTCATCCATGACGATGATCTGATGAGGGTTGGTGAAGCCCACCCAGTCATATGGATCGAGATCGCCTATAGCCCAATGGGCGAAAGTGCCGCTGGGTGGGGGAATGCTATACGCTATGGCGCCAACCAACCAGACGGGAATTTGAGTTTCTGAACCCACATGGACCAAGTCCCAGACATTGCGTCCCAAGGTAAAGAAGTCATCTCTAGACGAGTCCCACATCAAATCATAGTTCGTTGTGGAATCATTGTACTTGAATCCGTAGAAGTTGCCAATGACGTCTGCCACTATTAGTCTGTCAGGTTCATTCGGTGGCCCGTAGAGGTTGAACTCTTCAGGAAGAGGCCCTATGGCCACTGTCAGAGCCGTAGTGATCTGGTTGTACACCTGCATAAGCTCTATGGAGTCAATGAGGTATTGGACGCCGTTGAACACTGAAATCTGCATGTAGCGGAACCAGTCCCACTGACGCCGTCCAAGCGCCTCGTCAACATCAATGTAGAGGTAACCCGACATGGCTAGCATCTTCTCGATCTTGACTTGCTCAAGATCTGTGGCGGACTGCCCCACGGATATGTTGATGTTGGATACGCTGGGAGTGGATGAGAGTTTGATCTTCACATCCCAAGCGGAGCTCGCACTACCAGTTCCCTCTTCATCGTTGCCAAAATCAATAACGGCAGTGGCATTGGGATTGCTGATGGCGTCGAAGGTTGTGTAGTATCCATCGGTAGTGTTAGCCATTCCAGTGTTGTATGGATACGCCTCGGCATCCGGATCGAACAACCCGGCGCCAATATAGACGTATTGAATCGGCTCGTCAATATATGTTCCATTGCTCAACTGGAATGTTACATTGTTAGCAGTGACGACACGATCCGCCCAGAAATCCAATCTCCATGGTGCAACATCGGCTGTCTGCCAGTTGTCCCATGGTCGATAGACACGCTGGTAGTTGTAATCCTGAGCAGCCTCATTCCAGTCCAAGATAAAGACGCCCTGACCCTGTGCGACGAGAGCAATCTCCTCACCAGGAGTCTGGTCAAGTTCTCCAACCTTCATGTCAAGGATTGGTGTCCACGTATAGTTCTGACTCGTCCAGACGAGGTCGTAGTTGTTGTCGTTGATGAGCGGGAATGGTTCGCCATTTATCATTAGGTGTACGCCAGCGTTCTCAAATACGTACACTCGGCCCTCTCTTGTCCCCGCGATGATTTCTGGAAGTCCGTTGAAGTTTGTATCACCGTAGGCAATTGTGTAAATTCTGCCATCGATTGCATCTCCTGAATTCCATACCTCAGCGTACTCGATCCAGTGTTCCTCGGAGAATGGATAGTTTGAGTGATTGGTGTATTCAAAACAACGGACCTTGCCATCCCAGCTGCCGACGATGATGTCCTCACGATAATCACGATCTGCATCGTAAATCTTGACATCAAATGCTCGGAATGTGTGTGGACTGGTCCACACATGATCAAACATGTTTTCTGTATTGGCCTGAGGATCGTAGATATGCCTCTGCTCAAAGAGATAGACAAACCCATCAGAGCTTGCTGCAGCCACCTCGATGAAGTCGTTCAAGTCTGTGTCACCCCAATCGAGCGAGATAACGTCTGCTCTCAGGATGCTGTCGCCTGAGTCCCAGACTTTATCAAACTCATTTGTTTCCATATTGAGTCGCCAAATGTGAACCTCATTGTCGTACAAGTAGCCGCCGCCCATGGCAAGGAATCCAGTGTCCTCATCATAGGCTACGCAGTGAATGGCCGCTTTCGTCTTCCACGGTTCGAAGATTGTCTTGTACTGGTTCTCCTTGTTTTGAAGCACCAATCCAATGTCGATATCCGCCGGGATTCCGGGCTCAGTGTCCTCGGACAGGAAGTTCAGCACCTCGTTCGGGAAGTTGTCGAGTGAGATGCTTCCCGATTCATCAGCAATCGAGGCATCGATCATATCTTCAACTGGGCTTTCGAGAGCTGGGATCGTGGGCACAATGCCAAAGCTTCCAATCAACATCACAACGAGAGCTAGCAGCGCTATTATACTAATTCGCTTCTTCATTCCATCACTTCCCCTTCGTGCCCTTCGATGAGCTTGCTTTCTTTGGAGGCTCCTTAGAACTCCCTGCAGTCCCCTTCTTGCTAGGTTTCTTCTTAGGGGTCCCCGAACGACCAAGCTTAGTCTTGATCTTCCCACCTAGGCTCGCCCACCAGCCCTTCTTGTGACCAACAAAGCCCACGATGACTACGCCAGCAATGGCTGCCGCCGAGAGCCCGACGAGTAGCCACGGGAACGGTGTGAGACCAGGCTGCACGACGAACCATATCGTCTGAGCATGAATGACTCCCGTACCGTTCTTCCCGAAGACCTGTAGCGTGTAGTTGCCAGGACTCCAGAAGACATCGTCATTGTACCAGAGCTGCGTCGCAGGGTTGTACTCGAGAGTGTAGTTGGCGGCAGACCACTCATCGCTGGTGTCGTTCTTGAATCGGAACCACATGTCCTGGAATGCCGTGTAATTCACGACGCCCACTGCTGAGTCTTGGTACACATGCTGTTCAGCCAGCGGAATAACTATCCGCATCGTTCCCTTGCCACGCTCGGTTGCCAGCGCCAACTGGAACTCCTCCTCCGTTGTGAAAGTTAGCGGGTCCATGCCCAGCGCTATCTCAAGACCATCCGAGTATCCGTCTCCGTCTGTGTCCATCTTCGCAGGATCAGTGAGGTAGATGAAGTACTCATCTCCGTCTAGGAGACCATCGGCGTCCGAGTCAGGATTGAGGAATCCTCCTCCCATAATTCCCTGGAGACCTATCTCGAATTCCAGGCCGTCAGGTAGACCATCGAAGTCTGTGTCGAACTCGTACCCGTCATCGATACCATCGCTATCTGTGTCCGCCGAAATCGGGTTCGTGCCATAGAAGAGCACCTCGGCGCCATCTGGCAATCCGTCTTTATCCGAATCGGGATCCGTGGCGCTCGTTGGATAGAGTGCTTCTTCCTGAGCGGGAATATACGCCGGTGTTGACGCATAATACGCCAAGCTGTATGGTACGTAGCCGCCCACAGTTCCGTTGTCTCCTTCTGCCATTCCTATTGACCAGTTAGTTGGCGGCCATGGTCCGTAAGGATAGACTTCGTACTTCGTTTCGTTGAAATCACTTAACCCGTCACCGTCTGTATCACTGTGTAAGGCTGATGTGTTGTAGACCCACACCTCCATATAGTCGGTGATTCCGTCTCCATCTGTGTCATTCAGAGCTGGGTTGCTGTTGAACACGACCACTTCTTGATAATCACTCAATGTGTCGTTGTCTGAGTCGAATTCAACGGGCGAGGTGTTATACCTGTATCTTACACTAGGACTCCTGAACGGATAGATGATGCTGGAAACATTCTCTAAGAAGAGCTCACTGCCATCTTTCATCCAGTCTCCGTCCGTATCTGGATTCAATGGATCAAGCGGGATGGGGTCCATATCTGGTATGAGACCTGAAGCTAGATACAGCTCGAACGCATCGTCGAGACCGTCCATATCCGAATCAGGTCCTGTAGCATTTGTACCGTAGAGCATCACCTCATGGAAGTCGCTCATTGGCCAGGTCATTTCTCCCTTCTCATTGAGTTGCACAATCGAGTCATGATCTGTGTCCCACGACAATGGGTCGGTTTCGTAGATATTGATCTCTTCGCCATCGCTGAGACCGTCTCCATCTGTGTCGTAGACAAAGGGCTCGGTGTAGTAGACGAAGAACTCCTCATAGTCTGTCAGGCCGTCGTCGTCTGAATCTTCGTCCATAGGATCGCTACCGCAGACGAGAACTTCAAATCCATCCGTTAGGTGGTCCCCATCGCTATCGTCCGACAATGGGTTGGTGTGCCAGAAGTACAATTCTTCGCCATCGCTGAGGCCATCAAAATCGCTGTCCCACAATGTAGGTGAAGTTCCATATAGGTAGAATTCGTCTCCATCAGAAACCATGTCCAAGTCTGTGTCAGGTGAGAGTGGATCTGTACCGAGCAATAGATCCTGCATGTCGGGAAGACCGTCGTCATCGGTGTCTGCGTCGAGATAGTATGTATGGTTGCTGTCCTGTCTAAGAACACCCTCAAGCCCATCCAAGAGCCCGTCATCATCTGAGTCTCCATCCGTCGGGTCGCTTGGTGGGTCAATCGCTAGCTCGTAACCGTCTGAATTCAGCCATGCACCAGCTGGTGGATTCTCACGTTCCTCTTCATTGACACCAGTATCGCCATCCGTGTCAGGATTGCAGGGATTGGTGTACACGTGTTTTTCGCAAGGCTCACCTTCATCGTCATAAAGGATGATGTCAAAGCCAGCCACTTCAGCGCCGTCGTTCATAGGATACTCCTGCCCCTCTGTTCCGGCAGGATGCAGCTTGGTCTGAAGCATCATGTCGATGTCACCGTTGTAAAGCTGGAGGTAGGAGTCATCGTCAGTGTCGGCATCCAATGGATGCGTGTACCCGTAGTTGAAGATCAAAGGAGACGGATCCATTCCTGAGCCCTCAGTATCATTGTACAGAGAGGCAAGACCGTAGTAGGCACCACCCGGACCTTCCTGTCCATCTAGTAAGCCGTCTCCATCAGTATCAGCATTCAAAGGATCGGTATGGTCATCGTACTTGACTCCGCCGATGGTTACATATTCGACGGTAGGAGTCACGCGAGACATATCCCAACGAGTGTAGATCTCGTAGGCATCAGTGAGACCATCTCCGTCTGTGTCTTGAGTGAATGGATTGGTCCCATAGACTCTGGCTTCTTCGTAATCTGAGACGTCATCCCAATCTGTGTCAGGTTG
>JAUVHR010000185.1 GCA_030593165.1 Candidatus Thorarchaeota archaeon | reverse complement strand
AACAGACCAGAACCAAGAAACCGCCCTTTGTTGCCATCATAAACAGTGGCTTTCCAGAACCTGACCAAAATCTCTTGGCTCTAGACATCTGTCGTGTGTTTGCTAGAGATGCTGATTTTGAGTGGGTTGGCGGCTTGCCTCTTGGGGGAGGAGCATCAATTGGCGGTGCTGACCTTGATGCGGTAGGGGGGAGAGCGCGCCATGCAAGACCCGCACTAAGCATCATGGCAAAGGCACTCTCGAACGGTGACGACGTTCCTCAGGAGGCCATAGTGAAGATTAGAAAGGCTATCATTCCTAGACGCTTGTATATAATGGTTTCACACAAAGGATGGAATCAAGCAGCCAAGCGGAATGGTGTGTCGGACCAACTGGCAAGAAGACCGTATTTGAGAGCACCTTAACCCTTGAGGGAGATTAGTCAGCTGACCCGGATTCCATGAAGAAATCAAAGAAAGAAGAGGTCGAAAATGACCTCCTCTCTGATTTCTTTTACCTTGTATAGAGTTCAAGAGTGAGTGTGTTTCCACAATACCTGCACTGCACAGGTATCTTGGCTTTGATTTGCGAAACCTCACTTGGATCAAGTGCAGCACTGCAGTTCAAGCAGATCCATGACGCAATTCCCTCGGCAAGCTCATGGATTGTAGTTGGTATCATAGCAAGATCGTCACCGAGACCTTCTATGGTTACCATAGACTTATGCCCTGATACCTTGCCTGATATGCGTATTCGGACTGCGACTTTCTTTCCTGTGTACTTACCCTCTGCAAGACCTCTGATGATTCCAGTAAAGAGTCCGCCCTCAGTTTGACCAGTTGCCTCGATTATGTGGAAGTTCTTGGCTGGAAGAAGCGTTTCAGCCTTTTGGAAAAGAACCTCAGGATTCCAATCAAGCTCATGCTTTTCGGAAGCAGTTGTCATATCACCGAGAATCAAGTCAAATTGATCCATTGTTGTCTCCAAGGGTGTCAAGAGGTCACAAACCGACCGTATCGTGTAAGGTTCAACAGCCAGTACCTGGGGATCGTTATGAATGTCAACATAGGAAACTGTTGCGATAATCTCGCCCTCAACACAATCCTTTGATGGTGTGAATATAAACTGTGGAGACCTGAAACCACCAGGCTCGATTCTAGCAAGAGTCTTCACAGCTTCACCTTCAAGGGTCATGCAGTCTTTAGGATAGGCGATGATGGCCACTGTTACGTTATTGATTACGTACTCTGACTCGTTCTTCACCTTCACCTTGTACTCAAATCGACCACCTATAATCTCCCCACCTCTCATTGCCTTGATATCGGTTGGGACAGCAACGTGGGTTGGGGCTATCATCGGAATTGGTTCTCGGCCCCTTCTCCTTCTAACTACTGTTCCACATATACAACAGAAGAAAAATATGCTAAATGATGCACCAGCTATCGCCATCCACTGATCGGGTGCTGGTGAACCGCCTGAATCATAAACGTAATAGGATCTCGTTTCAGAATCAACAGAATTCCCGGCAATGTCCTCTGCATGAATCCAATAGAAAACGGTCGTACCTGCAGGTTGCCCTGGTATGGGAGCTCTCCATTCACTGCTAGCCTGTTCGTATGTCATGTTAACTGCAGTCCAAGAATCCCCACCATCAATAGAGTAGTGCAGAGTAACAAAGGCAACCTGAGTATCATCATCCACATATGCAAATATTGTAACATCATTATCTTCCCAAGGTTCATCCAGAGGATCAAATCCCATTATGTTTGGATCTTGGTCGTCGACTGAAACATAATACTCGTCTGTGTATAACTCAGACCAGTAACCGACATTATCTCTTGCATAAATCTTGAAGTATACCTGTCCACCATCTGCTTTGTTTGGTATAGTTCCACTCCATGTGTCACCTGCAGTGTTGGTCATTGTCACATTTGTCCATGTGAATCCAATATCAAATGCCAAAATAGCTTCTGCTATACCACTGTAGTCAGTTATTGATGCAGTAACAGTAACTTGGGAGAACTGAGATGGATTCTCAGGACTCCGCCATATATCTGTGATTTGAGGACCAGTCGGCATACTATCAAGCGCCGTGAATTGTACAATGGCGGTCACTTCTTCATTATCCAATCTATCTGTGGCATACACCTTGTAATAGACTATGTCTTCACCAACACAGTCAGCATTTGGTATATAACCACTAAATCGATGCACACCTGAATCATAGGTCATAGTGACGTTTATCCAGCTACTTTGATCATTGATTGAATACGATAATGTGACAGAATTCATACCACTAGCATCCGTAACTAGAGCATGGATATAGATGTCATTATACCCCCATGGAGTGTCAGGAAGATATGCCAGTATCAATGGACCTTCAAGATCAACACCATACATGTCTAAGCCCAAAACGAAACAATCACTAGAACCTTGCGGATCAGGTTCAAAGGCATTGAAGATAGGGAATTGGTTGGAGGAAGTATATCCAGTCATATAGACCAAATCATTATCAGCAACGGTGATGCATCGTCCTGTATCAGTGTCTTCTCCACCAATATATGTTGAGTAATTTAAAGCGTTACCAGCGGCACTAAGTCGCACAACGAAGCAATCTGTGGCCCCGCCATATCCACTCAACAATGGATTCACCGTTGGAAAGTCACTTGAGTCCACCTCTCCAGTGATACAAGCCTGATTGGATGAATCAAGGTCTATGGAGCGCCCTGCTTCCTCTCCAGCACCACCAATGAATGTCGAGTAATGCAATCCATTACCTGTGGCATTTAGCTTTAAGACAAAAGCATCACTAGCTCCGTTCATAGCAGAATCATATTCATTTTCAAGTGGGAAATTGCTGGACGCTGTGTTCCCAGTCACATAAGCATTGAAAGATGAATCGACTGCTATCCCATAAGACATATCCCAACCTGTGTCACCAACAAACGTTGAGTAGATAATATCAGTTCCAGTAGAATTCAGCTTCAAAACAAAGCCGTCACTATTACCATTATAAGAATTATCAAAAGCATTAATGGTTGGAAAGATGCTAGACCATGTAGCACCTGTCACGTAAACATTCGAATTATCATCAATAGCAATACCATATCCTGACTCAAGGTTGTTTCCACCAAGATAAGTAGAGAAACTGAGACTATCTCCGCCTGAGTTCAGCTTGAGGATGAAGACATCAACACCTCCATTGTTGGTAGTGTTTAGAGCATTTTCAGTTGGAAAATTCGAGGAGCTAGTATGTCCTGTTACATAAGCATTGTATAAGCCATCAACAACTATTGCTCGTCCCACATCATCACCATCTCCACCAATAAAAGTGGAATAGACGAGTGAATCACCTGTGGCACTCAGCTTAAACACAAAACAGTCTGTGTCTCCACCATTGTGAGAATTGTCATAGTAGTTCTGTATGGGGAAATCTGAAGAAGATGTATCACCAGTGACATAGGCATTACCATTTTCATCAATTGCAATACTATTTCCATAGTCCTCTCCTCCACCTCCAACAAAAGTTGAATACAGAATTCCATTACCTGTAGCATTTAATTTCAACACGAAGGAATCACTATATCCTCCTTGTGTGTCATCATATGCATCCAAAATAGGAAATCCTGATGAAAAAGTCAGACCAGTCACATACACATTACCCGAGTCATCAACTTCAATGCCATATCCCTCGTCCGGACCTCCGCCGCCAATATAGGTTGAATATAGAAGCGGATCAATGACAAGTGTTTCGGATCTATCATAACTACCAATATTGAAACCATAGCAGTTGGAATCGTAATCAACGAATCGTGCTTCGATATCTCCTTGAGATTGAAAGACTCTCAAACCTTCATCAACAAGAACTCCATCATCCCTCTGAATTCTCAAACATGTTGTTTCAAGCGATAGGACATCATGCCCTTCACTTTGGATTCGGATATCTGCTGGGTCTGCACCTGGAGATACAAGGAACTCGTACTTCGCACCACCCAAGGACATCACATACTGTAGGTCAATACCTGGCCAAAGGTCGCTATATTTGATGAAATAGAATCCACGTACGTCAGTGAATGTCCCGCGATCACCTAAGAAATAGTGGGTAAAATAACCAACTTCTTCAAGACCCTCGGGTTGAACAGGTCTTGAGCCTTCAAATGATAGAACTATCCATCCTTTGGAACCATCTATCCAGAGATAGCATTTACTCTCACCGAAACCGATAGTGCCACCTGGTATAGACCCGTAATACAGAATATCATCAACATCAATTTGACCGAGATTCTCAAAGAAATGATCATTAAGAGACATCTCAGCCATCTGTATGATCGTTTCTTCACTGGGCACGAATGAATCTGAAGAATTGCTCAAATCACTTACGGGTGTACCGACATAAGAGAATACTCCCGTCAAGAATAAGCATACGAATGTGACTAGGATAACACACTTCTTGACCACGCTCAACACCTACTCCGCATTATGGGAGAACTGCAAGACATGCTAGTCAATAGCACTTCTTAAGAGTTGTTGAAACAGAAAAACTATAAAATTCTTAACTATTCGAGTATTCTTTCATTGACAAATTTGATAGATTCTAAGCGAGGATACTTCGTGGTAGCTAATTCACCTGCAGATCCCTGATTAGCAAAATCGAAATTCGTCACATATTCTTTCTTTGTACTCTCAAGAAGCCAGAAACTGTACTGTGACCTGATATCTCCACCACCGAAAAATGGATCATACCCCGGTGTTCCGGATGTTAGACTGTTTCCAAAACCTAGTATTGTGATTGCTTCAGTTGACAGTACTTCTCACACAACAACAAGCTTTGTCTGGAGATTCCCCTTATCATCCTCAATTGTTTTCAAAACTGCTTGATTATCTCCATCCTGAATCTTAATTTGAACCTCACCATCAATTTTCCTTTGGACGTCTGTAGATCTCAATACGAAGACGAAACTGAAACAGTGATCTCCTGACGTGATACTACCATCATAAATGAGCATCTCTCCCTTGGACTTGACTTCTTTGACATGAATAGGACTACCATCGAGATGAACAAAACCTCAACAAGCTCGTAGTTACGAGTGCCCAGTCCTGATTCTTGAGCATACTTTGTCACCAGATAGGAATCCTTCAAGGAAGGCCGATCAACTGACCTGACGCAAACGACCTAGAAGAAGGATGGCTGGGTCTCCGAGACTCCGGTGGGAGCCTTCATCTTGAGGGTCTCTTCTGGTGAAAGAACTTCAACGAGTTCGTACTCTCTCGAACCCATGCCTAGGCCTTCAGCAAAACCTGTTACAAGATACGGATCCTTCCATGGCCCATGAAGTCTTGCGAGGGGATGAAGATCAGCTTCTGGGTCAAGATTCACATTCCTGAAGTAGGGAGGTATCATGCTCTCGATCAGACCTTCCTTAGCAATCAAATCAAGAGTCGCCTGTTCCACTGCAACTATGTCGCGACTTCCAAGTACACCAATGTCATTGAAAACGGGGGGTATACCAATTCCCCAGCAATCGCACATTGGAGTGATATCGATTGCGAAATTGAGGAAGAATATCTTGTCTTCTTCGAATGTCTTTAGAACTTCATGTGCTGCCCGTGCCATTAGCTCCTGGAAGAGCGAGTAGTTCTCTGGTTTTAGTTCAAGACAACCCACTTCTTTGTCAGCGTCCATGCAATCCAAACACTGGTTGCACATGCCAAAACTAACAGTCAGCTTATGCTCATCCTCATCGTAGTTGATGTGACCGTCCGGACAAGACTCGACCAGTTTCTTAGCGTGCTCAGGAGTGCACTTTTCAGGGTCCCAGAACGGAATGCTAGCCTCAACACCATGGATCTTTCGCCAGCGACTAGGTCCGTGATACCCACCAAGCGCGATGTTCTTGATTGCACCACCAAAAGAACATGTGTTGTGCCCTTTTGCGTGAGTCAAGTCAATCAGGACATCCGCATCCCGTAGAACGCCACCAAGGTCTAGCGTGTCAACACTGTGGAAGTTGAATTCAACGGTTTCCGTGTAACCGTCTTTCACGCCTGCAATGGGGATTAGCGGACAACCACATGTCTCAGTAGTATAACCACGTTCTGCCGCATTATAGACGGCTGTAGGATTGTCAGTCACGAAGGGAAATCCGCCTGCTTTCTTCACTGCTTTGACAATACGACGAACGAAGAAGACGGGAACTGTCTGATATCCATCATTGAAACCCAGATGCATCTTGATGGCTACTTTGTCCTTCTTCTTTACAGTAGAGAAGTCCAGTAGTTCGATAATTTTGTCCAGCTTCGCCGCAAATGACGCGAAAGCCCCAGTATTTCCGTGCTTGATGGACCCAAAATACACTTTCGAAAATTCAGGAGTCATAGCATGAGATAGTAGGTACGGTGGATAAAACGCTATTGATTCATGACTTCAGATTCCGCGTTCCACGACGGCACATGAGAATTCTGTGATGATGCCGGTACATCAAATGGATACTTCATTATCATATTTCTGGCGCGGGATGTACTTGGATGAGTCATGTCGTATTATCCACGAAGAATACGCGCAGGCTGAGCTAAGGAGTCCTGAGATGAGAAGCATTGGAAGAATGACTAATACAGCAAAATCGAACTGAGTTTCGCTCGACGCTGATTCTGAAAGGA
>JAUVHR010000145.1 GCA_030593165.1 Candidatus Thorarchaeota archaeon | reverse complement strand
CTCAGTAGAGCCGGTGCTCTGTACTTGCTGTCCTTGAACTCGTCTACGAAGTAGTCGCTGATGTATAGCAGAGTGTCAAGCCCAACAAAGTCAGCAAGCGTGAGTGGACCCATCGGCCAATTGAGACCCAATTTGATAGCTCGGTCCATGTCCTCGACGGTGGCCACGCCTTCCTGAATCGCGAAGATCGCCTCGTTAATCGCTGGGACAAGCAATCGGTTCACCGCAAAACCGGGAGCCTCATTGACGATGACGGTCTCCTTCCCGACCTTGTTCGAGACCTCCTTGATGATGTCAACTGTTTCGTCATCAGTGGCCTGGCCCTTGATTATCTCGACAAGTCGCATCACGGGGACTGGATTGAAGAAGTGCATCCCTATGAATTTTTGAGGACGCTTCGTGACAGCTGCCATCTGGGTGATACTGATGCTTGATGTGTTAGACGCCAGAATGGTGTGTTCGGGAGCATTCTCATCCACCTCTCTCCAGGTGTCCAGTTTGAGCTCTACAATCTCTGGAATGGCCTCGATGACCAGGTCCGCATCACTGACAGCCTCCTTGAGATCAAGCACAGTAGTTATTCGCCCAAGTACAATGTCAGCATCTTCTTGAGTCATTCGGCCCTTCTTTACGCCTCTATCCAGATTCTTCTTGATAGTTGCCATACCTTTATCGAGGAACTTCTGTTCGATGTCCCTCATCTTGATTTCATAGCCCGCTTGAGCGCAGACATGAGCAATTCCGTTGCCCATCTGTCCAGCGCCCAGTACTGCTATCTTCTTTATCTCCATAGTAATTCTCCCTCAAATGGTGAATAGGCTGCCTTCGCTCGATGTGCGGTGAGTAATATGGCTTTCCTTCGTTGATTCTCTTTTGAAGACGCGGATTAGTAGCTAAGAAAATGGAATTCCTAGATGGCGAGCTTTGGTGACATCGCTACCGAAATCCTTCCACTTCATTTGTTTGGCAACGCCCCCAATCTGCAATGAAACATAGTCACATTATGTGACTCCATTCTGTGACCCTCAGTTGTGGCTCCGCTATATATACTAAATCTGAGCAGTATTCCTTGTGAACCATCATGGCTCTAGCAACAAACTCACGCAACTCATCCGGGACGAAGAACAGAAAGATCACACAGATTCAGACAACCTCTGCTGTTGGCTACGCTTACCTTACCAATGTTAGGTGATTGGAATGGCGCTGGCAAAGAAGACCAAGAAGCAGAGAGGCTCCAGGAAGAAGATCTCAACAGATGCACTGGCAACTTCGTACCTCTATTACAGATAGAGGGGCGGAAACCCCACAGAGAATGGAGGGCGCGAATTGTCAGTAGGTAGCATAATGGTTGGTGGTCCAAACCTTTATATGTATCTCCGTATAGACCAAAAACGTTTGCTGAACAAATGTAACCTTGAACGAATGGATGAAAACACCTTGACACGAGCAGACATGATCACAGAATGGTCACAGTACCGGGCACTCAGGCCCAGCTCAAACATAGACAGTGACCAGCCTAAGGCGATTATGGAGGAAACAACCATGAAGAATGAAATCGGTACAAAACCCAAACCTAGATCATTGGGCACAAACGATGCACAGGTTGTATTCTGCTCACACTGCGGAAGGAAGATGTAGAATGAGCAGAACATCTTCTTTCTATGGCTTCGACGAAAGCGAGGAGAAAGTGCTGCGCCTCGCTAAGATAATCTCTATCCTACTTCCTATCATTGCAGCATCAATTATGATATCTACGACATTCTTCATGATATTTGTCGCTGAGGCGGTTAGCCCGACCACCTCATTCATAGATGGATTGGGACTCGTCGGTGTGCTAGTTGTTATACAAATGGTCATACAGATGCTCCTCGATTACCCGACCGGAGCCATCGGTGACTGGATAGGACAGCGCTTCATAATCGCCTCAGCATTTCTCTCATTCGCAGCAGCATTCTTCCTTGTATCCCTTGTCAACTCTTCAACACCCTTTGCTTTGCTCATAGTCGTCTATGTATTAATGGGATTCGCAAACTCACAGATGTCTGGTAGCTTCAATGCATGGTTTGACAACAATTACAGAGTTGCCATGCCTGGGGATAAGGACAGGAAGCAGTACGGTGTATTTTGGGGAAGAGTTGGATTCCTATTCCAGATCGTTGCAACGGTCATTCTGATTCCTGGTGCTATTCTTGCCACACTACTTGGTCGTGCATGGGTATTTCAATTGCAAGCTATCTTGTGTGTTGTTATTGCAGTAACTGTCCTGATAATTGTCAGAGATTTCAAAGAGGTGGAGGAGGCAAGAGAACGTCCCACAATGTCTGAGTATACAGCTCTTCTCAAATCAGGCATAAGTTTCCTCTTCAGTGACAAGTTCATCATGTACGTGATTCTGGGCGGCTGCGTGATGTATAGCAGCACGACTGTGTGGGGCAACCTGATTCTCTTCCCGATGTACTTCTCCTATCTAATAACCGATATCGCGGTCTCAAGCTATCGTACGCTCTTGTTCGTCCCTGGAGCCGCAGCCCAAGAGAGATCTGGCATCTGGTCGCGTCGCTTTGAGCCAAAGAAGTGGATACCAAGGTTCAGATTTATGCAGTTGGGTGGAGCTCTGTTCTACATCAGCTTCGCTGTCATTTGGACCGTGCTCCCACCTCAAGTATCCACAGAGATGGTCCAGCTCGTATTGCCGATAGCCAATATCTTGTTGCTAGAGATACCAGCAACATCGGTGGTCCCAATCATCTTCATTACAATCGCATTCGTATTCACATCATTCTTTGGTGGATTCGCTGAGATACTTACCCAGAGGATGCTCGTCGATGCGATTCCAAACAAGATTCGCAACTCAATCTACAGCCTTTCTCCAACCCTCACTATGTTGTTCGCCATACCACAAATCGCACTATTCGGATGGCTCATCCCCGTCGCAGGATTTCCGATCACTCTATTGCTGATCGGACTGATTGCGTCAGCAGGAGTGCTCCTGATCAGGAAGGGACTGAGCTATCCGAAACCAAGCGCAGATGATGGTTCATTAGACAAATCTTCTATCTCCGAGGGAGCCTTCATAGAGTAATACTCCATGAAGGTTTCCTCATCCTGCGTCTCTTACAAGCCAATCTTCTCTAACAAATTACGGATAATGGCACTTGAAGCTCCTTTATTCGTTTTCATTCAAAGACTGCCGCGACTATCGCATGATCTCATCTGTCTCCGTAAATAAACGGAAAAGAAGACCTCATCTAAGTAGTTGCCGCTCGTAAAAATATCTGCGTTAGTACATCTTGTACTGAAGCTTGGGCTGACTGATTTACCGCTCCAGTTGTTATTGTATGTTCTAAAGCTTGCCTCAATGACACCTCTCTACGTAGAACTTCGATGAACTCCTTCATTTTCTGAATAGCAGAGTATGATTGCCCTTTGAACACATAGCAGAAAAGGAACGGGTCTTCGTACTGCATGAGCATAGTGTATTGGCCAATCCTGACACGGTCTAATGACTGTGAAAACACTTCTTCGCTGAATGATGAAAGTGCACTCAAAAACCCACTAACAAGTGACTCATCGACCGCCATTCTTGGTTGGAATGCCTTTGTCACCAAATTGAAACCTCCTGTTGCAGCCACAAGTAGGAATTGTATGGGTTCTTCTTCCGGTAAATCTGGAGCTTCAACTCCCTCTTTCTTGACCATTCGTTTCAATTGTTCATTGATAAGAGCTGCATCTAGACGTTCAGCTAATGGAGCATCGAGTTCAGCAAGTCGCTCCCAGTTTTCTGTTTGGTCAAGAAGGCTGTCATATTCCATTGAAATTTTCAATGCAAGTCCACTCAGTCCATGTTCTTCAGCAATAAGTTGAGCTTGACTCAGCAACTGAAGTGCTTCTTTCGTCTTTAGTTCTACAAGTGATATCTGAGATTGTAACCAATAGGATTCAGCTAGCAGCCAGTATGAGTGCTGTTTCTTGGCTATATTAGATAACTGATTCATAAATGTCTTCAAATCCTGTAGGATTTCCATATCACTTGATAGACGAAGGTCATCCAAAAGCATGCTACAGAGGGTGAGTAGAGCATCCGTTGTTAATTCAATATCGATAACATCCTCACTCACGACTTGCTCTAAGAAATCTTCAGCTTTGACTCTCTTTCTGGGATTTCTACTCGTTTTCAGAACCAAGGAATGAGCCACTCTGTAAGCTTGGTCTAGAAATTTCTCTTCTCCTTCTTGGACACTACAGAGTTTTTGCAGGCGCTGCAGGTAGCTTTGAGCCTGATCAATATTATTTGTATCAATAGCAACAGAAACTAGGCGGTAAAGAGTCTGTCCGATGTGATCGTTGTATCCGAAAATCTCTGCTATTTCTAGACTCTCCTTTAGTCTCTTTAGAGATGAACCTGATACACCTTTTATGTGGAGAAGAGAACCCATGTTGGCAAGACAAGCAGTAATACCATAATTGTCGCTAATTTTTCTAAAAATAACTAGGGATTCTTCATACCTCTTTATGGCCTCATCAGATTCTCGTTTGATACGGTGAGCTTTCCCAATAGCAAAGTAAAACCAAGCAAGATTTCGTTCATCACCTATTTCTTGGACAAGCGTAATAGCTTTTTCAATATGTTCTGAAGCAGAATGCAATTCACCCAAAGCCAAATAGACCCTCGCGATTACCAAAAGAGCCCAGCCAATACCATCCTTGGCATCATACATCTGGTAAGTCATCATAGCTCTTTTCGCACAATCCATAGCTTCCTCATGTTCTCCTCTATTAACGAAATATGTTCCAAAGCCTATTTCAACATCAGCGAGCCTTAGTCTGTTACCCACTTCTTGAAATAATAGTTTGGCTTTGTTAAAGCAATTAATAGCCGAGTCACTGTTACCCATGAGAACATGAACTTTCCCCATATTAACGAGGGACGCGGCCATTCTATTCTTATCGTCAATCTCCTCAAAGAGAGAATAAGCTTGACTTGCATATTCTAATGATAATGCACACTGCTTTGAGCCTGAAACACACCCCTTGACTCTCAGTAACATGCCTTTCCGCCGTTTATTGTCAGGAGTATCGTTTTCGATTGAAGCAGCGAACATCATTTCACCCAGTTCAATGGATTCCATAGCAGCCTTAAATTGTCCAAGACGATATTCTGCCCAAGCTTTCTGAATATAGGCTTCGACTACAATATCATGTAGAGTTGGATTTGCTTTCCCTTGTTCAATGACATCATTCGCAATGATTAGAGCTTCCTGATAGTTACTAAAAAGGCGGACACATCTACTCTTCAGAACCCCCAACCTCAACTGATCTGCGATCTCAAAATTCTCTTTGTTCTCTAACTCCTCTACTTCATGAAGAGCTTGTCTAAAGTTTCCCTCGATAAGCAGCTGCTCGACTCTTTTAGAGAGTAAATCAACTGTTCCTTTCCCAAATCTAGTTCTGAGTCTACCTACTTTCTCTTTCCATCCCATGGAGATACATTGACATGGTTATCTTATGTATTTAGTGAAACTGTGTAGAAGAAGTTGACCTGAAAGCTCACGACGAGGAGGTCCTCGCGGAGTAAAAGCTTCCGAAGGCATCCTCACTCGTTTTTCTCGCAAAGAACATCCATCGAGAACCAAAGATTTGTATCATCAAATGAACACTAATGAGATTGCAAAGAGGGCATTTTCGTGCTCAAGAGCAAAACTTCATTTTCATAGATGAGATTGATAATCTGACTTGTTAGGAACATGAAGGGAGTATAATGACACGGTCCGGTCCTGGGTGTGCAGTGTGGGAGATAACCCTGAGATGCAATCTAAAATGCATTCATTGTGGATCAGCTGCAGGAAGAGCTCGGGAAGATGAACTCTCTACTGAAGAAGCACTTGAACTCTGTAAACAACTGAAATCTATCAAATGCAAGGGGGTTGCTTTGATGGGTGGTGAGCCTTTACTAAGAGAGGATTGGTCTACTATAGGGCGAAGAGTCAGGGAACTTGGGATGGAACTGTCAATCATCACAAATGGTTACGTACACGTTGAATCAAAACTCACAGAAATATCAGGGATAAATCCTGAGCTTGTCACTGTAAGTCTTGATGGTGGGAACCCTGAGACCCACGATATGATACGTGGTGTCCAAGGTTCCTTTGAGAGTGTAATCAATGCACTCCACAGATTCATTGACTTGGATATTCCAACAGCTGTCATAACAACAGTACACAAACTCAACCTAAAGGACCTCAAGGCGATTCGTTCACTATTAGTAGGAAAGGGAATTGCATGGCAGATTCAGATGGCAATGCCTTATGGTAGATTGACACGAGAACATGTGCTGTCTGAAGAGGAATACTACTCTCTAGCGCTTTTCATTGCGTCTACAAGAAGGAAGTACTCAAAGAAAGACTTGATGTTGGCAGGTGCTCACGATATGGGATATTTCTCAAGACTCCTTCCACCGTTGCAAGTCATGCCCTGGCAAGGATGCCAAGCTGGAATCTCTACTCTGGGTATTCAGAGTAATGGCAACATCTTAGGATGTCTTGCACTTCCAGATGAGTTCATTGAAGGAAATGTAAGAGAACAATCTTTAGAGGAGATTTGGAACAATCCTAGATTTTCATCGTATTCACGAAACGTTAGAAAGAGTGATATTGGTGGAGATTGTATATCTTGTGACAATCACCGTATATGCAAGGGTGGTTGCACAGCTGTTTCATACTCCATGGCTGGGGGCTTACACAGAGACCCTTACTGCCTAAGAAGAATCGAGGAGCGATTTGAAAGTGAAGACTAGTGATCTAATTCCATTTGGAATCGAAGTTATACAAACACGTTTTGGTCTCAAGGGGACTCGATTTCTAAGAAGATTGGCTAAGAAACAGCAAGCATCAGAATATACAATAAAAAGACTGGGTGCAGTTGGTCAGTTAGTTGGTTTATCGGCTTTGGAGGTAGAGGATGCAGTTAGTGAATCCAGAGCCCTAACGATATTTCCTCATTGGGTCAATATTGTACTGGCTGGTATTGCTCTCATTGGTACTCTAATGATCATTAGAAACTACACCTACGCTCCCGGTACTATGTATGCAAGTATTTCTCCTGTTGATTTCAAATGGAACCAATTCTGAACCAAGCGAGTATATAGAAGTATTAACTTTGGTTAGAGTATTCCTTATTATATTCTGAGAACACAATCCTTTTTGCCAAAGATATCGTCTAACTGGTATGAGTGATTGGAAAATAACTGATTATGCAATGAATCATATTCGGTTAAATGGGGGGAAAAGAATTCGTGGATTTGCAGAGCGCAGAATAAGTCCAGCTCTAGCACCGGATTATAACACTGATACATTGGCACAGCTGGGTGCAAAAGTTGGATTATCACACAAAGAGGTCTCTACTGCAACTCAACATATAGCTGGAGCAGTTGGAAGATTTGTTATTCGATTGATATTGGTGATAGTCCTAATGCTTGTCATCTTTGTAGGTTTTGGTGGGGTTTCTACTCTCCCTATAGACCCTGCAATAACTACAACACCCACATACACTCCAGGGTTTCTTTATGCAAGCATTAGTCCAAAGGAATTCACGTAAGATGAAGATCCATAT
>JAUVHR010000202.1 GCA_030593165.1 Candidatus Thorarchaeota archaeon | reverse complement strand
ATTATTGCTAGACTTGATGCAATCAATATTTCATTCCAGTCTGAAAAACTATACTCCTGGCATAAATGGGTCTGTCACCATTTCCAATGCTAATTCGTAGGCATTCTCAGCTTGCCGTTGACGCATCTTTTTGAGAACTTTGATTACTACAATGAGAATGATAACACCAGAGATAACTCCTAACACAACTCCAGCTTCAGCAAAAGCGCCACCTTGAGTTTCGGTTGGAACGAAAGGTTGGTCAACAATATCTAACATCAAAACACAGCAGTCGAATCCACCACCTGATTTCGTTCCAGCGATTATCACTGGTACAATTGGAGCAGCGGCTGTGGTTCTAGTTGGAGGATACTTAGTACTGAAGAAGAGGGTTCCGTCTGGGGAATAGGAATCAGATAGGGGAACCCCTCTCCACTTTGAAGCCCTCTTTGACTTCACGGTCTTAAGCTATTCTCAGCTTCATGAGACCACCTACGCATATTCCAGGACACTCGTCATAGCCTGTCATATGCAATACGTTCGGCAACGCCAAGGGGACCAAATCCTAAATTGCTTTAGCAGGCACACTTATTCTCTGAAAGCGTAATTCATAGAGAGTTGACTACTTTAAAACTAGGGTGGCCAAATGAAGGAATCATTCAGACTTGTGCTTGGATTCTTGTTTGTCAGTGCTTTTCTAATGCCATTTGTGGGAAATGCAGCAATAGAGAACATTAGAGAAAATCCAGCAATACCCAAAATGCAAACGAGTCCTTCTCAAGTCCCTTCAGAAGACGAATTGTCGCATCTGAATCTGACACTTAGACTCGATGAACCACGTTCAGTGTTAGAGGGCAGTATCATCATTGACTACTACAACAATGACCCAATAGCCTTCTCACAACTTCCTTTGCATTTGTATCCTTCAGGCATGTTGTATGAAAACCGAACGGGTCGTATCGACATTCTGAATGTAACCACGACTGAAACCCCCGCTACTACTCTCACATTCGAGGTTCTACAAGATGAACAACTCATGTGGATTGACTTGGATGAAGTAGTGCAGCCAGGTGAGTTCACAGAATTCAAAATCACGTTCAATACGACCATTCCCGATGGTCTCGATAGGGGTAACGTAAACGGGGAAGATAATGAGCAATCAAGGATTTTCACAATGTCTAGCTGCTATCCTATACCCTGTGTATATGATGAGTGGGACCAGTGGAACACTGATCCGTATGTAGCATTCTCCGATCCTTACTATTTTGATATGGCTTTCTATGACTTCAGAATATCAGTCCCAGATGAGATGATTGTTGCATCTACTGGTAACCTCTTGAGTAGTGAAAGTGATGGTGAAAGCACGACATACCATTTCAATCCTGGATTACCAGTTCGCGAACTCACATTTTCTGCTTCTAGATACTTCAGAAGTGAATGTATGCTAGTAGGTGAGGTCAATGTCAGTACTTTCTACCTACCAAACTCAGCTCCTGAGTGGGACAGTGCTGCTTTGAACATGGCTAAACAGTCTCTGGAATTGTTCAATGCGACCTTTGGTGTGTATCCCTATTCAACACTGAATGTTGTTGAGCAATGGGGGTATTACGGCGGCATGGAGTACCCGTGCCAAGTATACATAACTCATCGAGTCATTGAAAGAATAAGAGAGGGTAGTTATTGGCCTAGGTTCTTTGAGCTTGTCATTGCCCATGAAATTGGTCATGAGTGGTGGAGCCAGCTAGTTGGAGATGATTGTATAGACTGGGGCTTCATGGATGAAATGATAACTTGCTGGTCACATTCCTACTATGCTGAGATATACCATGGAGACTGGGAATACTTCCAATACGATAGATATGTCGATATTGTAAGAAACTTCTATCATGAATGGGAAATAGGTTCTCCAGTAAACATGTCGCACTATGAGAGAACGGACCTTGTTGGTTACATAGACTATACCAAAGGGCCATTAATGATGGAAAAACTCAGATTGGCTTTGGGCCATGAGACTTTTGTTGCCAGTCTACGCTATTACTTTGAAGAGTTCAAGTACAAGATTGCAATCCTTCCCGACTTGCAAAATGCATTCGAAGAAGTTTCAGGTAAAAACTTGGATTGGCTGTTCCTTCCATTGTTTGATAATCCATACTTGCCCAACTATGATTTTCAGTCACTGGTGTATGATGTTGGAACAGGTGTCCTTTCTATAACCGTTGAGGACCTTAATGAAGTCACAAATCCATATTCCTATTCTCAGAAGATGCCTCTACGCGTGTATGACATCAATGATCAATCCATCATCAATGAAGAGGTCTGGATAAATGGGACCACAACACTGAGCTACTCCGTGAGTAGCCAGCCATCGAGGGTGAGGTTGGTATACGGTGATTATGTCCTAGTGCAGTTGGAGGAATATGGCAACTCGTATTTGGAAACAAGGACAATAGTAATTGTAGAACCAACGATTGATCCTCTCTTTGTCTTCGTTGGAGTTCTGTCAGTGGTGGTTGTCGGTTCTCTATTAGTTTTATTCACAATTATTCGCCGCAAAAGAGTTTCATGAAAGACCATCACCCTCTTACGTGCAATACCTTCGGCAATCTCTCCGCGACATCACTGTCTATTATCCCAAACTGCGATAGTACAGAAGCAACATAGGTTCCCAGTGCCTACCACTACAGGGTTGACCCATTGGATCGATGGATTCTCCATGTAGACATGGATGCTTTCTTTGCATCCGTGGAGCAGTACCGAAACAACCCGGAACTGGTTGGCAAACCAGTCTGTGTTGGGCACGACCCAAAGAAAGGCGAAGGAAGAGGGGTTGTTCGGGCAGTGTCCTATGAGGCAAGGGCATTTGGTATTAGATCGGGGATGCCTGTTTCACAAGCATATCGTTTGTGTCCAGATGCGGCGTTTGTGACTGGAGAGTTCGGGAACTATAGAGTTGCCTCGGGCGAGTTCATGGATGTCTTGGCAGACTTCGCAGATGGTCAACACGTCAGACGAGCCAGCATCGATGAGGCTTACATTGAGGTCACATTCAAAGTCAAAGAGTATCCTTCTGTTGTCGACCTGGCAAAGGATCTGCAGTCTGCTGTGAAGGTGCAAACGAGACTTCCTTGTTCCGTGGGGATTGCACCAAACATGGCTGTGGCAAAGGTTGCAACGGGTATGAACAAACCCATGGGAATTACGCTTGTCGGACAAGAAACGAGAGAAATCATGGAGTTCCTTGCACCCCTCAAGGTGGACGCGTTGAATGGCGTTGGTGCAAAGACCGCAATGAGGCTCGAGAGATTCGGGATTACAATTCTGGGGCAGATTCAGCAGATGACGGTCGCTGAACTGTGGCCGGTGATGGGCAGAGGTTCAAGTTGGCTTCATGCACGTGCGTGCGGCATTGACGAAAGGCAACTCATCGGGAATGGTCCATGGGTACGCAAGTCCATGAGCAAGGACCGCACATTCATGAAGGACGTTGACGCGGAGAACACTCCTCTTCTTCATCATGTAATCGCCAAGATGTGCTCTCGAATTGCTCAGAAGCTTCAGAAGAAAGAACTGAAGTGCCGAACAGTAACAGTGAAGATACGTTATGCCGACTACACAACGATACAGCGGAGTAGAACTATTCCAGTGAGCTCAAACGACCGCGTCACACTTATCCGCACTGCTCGAGACGTATTCGATCACAAGCGAGACCCTCACAGAGCAATTAGACTCCTCGGTGTGAAGGTATCGAACCTTACTGAGGCCAAGGAGGAACTAACTCTCATCGACTTTCTATAGGTAACTCGTATTTGGAGGGATTGTTCCAACTATGGAACCTACTATCGAGGTCAGACTGTCATGGGTTTACGGTTATTAGGCAGGGACGTGCAATTGACTAGCTATGTCGCATTCTGAAATGCGACAGCAATTTAGACATCAGGTGGTATTCCAAGCATATCGACAGTGATGTCCCAAAGCTTCTTCTGCAACTCAGTGTCGTAGGAGATCTCAGCAGACCTCTCCTCCTGTTGTTTTGCAAAGTGTCTACCAGTGACTCCTTCAGGTTCTGGCGAGGTTGCCAAATAGACTGAGGTCGCTGCACCCTCTTTTGGAGTCAATTGAAATCGTTTCATAATCCTGAACATTATACTATATCCTCTGCTACCTGAATTTGCACCTAGATTTGTTGCTACAAATCCAGGACTGACCGCATTCACTGTGACACCAGAGCCCTCTAGCCGTCTTGCTATCTCGTATGTGAAAAGGATGACAAGTAATTTGGCACTACCATACACCTTCATTGTCTTGTATTTCTGTTCCGATTGAAGATCCTCCAGATTCACTTCAGCGCGTTTATGTACACCTGATGTTAGATTAATGACTCTTGAGGGAGAACTTGATTGTAGCAACGGAAGAAGTTCATGGATAAGTAGGAATGGTGCAAGGTAGTTCACAGCGAGTGTTTGCTCAAAACCATCAACTGTTGTCTGACGCTTATTGAACACAGCTCCTGCATTGTTGACTAGCACATGAAGAGAGTCATACTTGTTTTTGAAATCAGTTGTAAAGTGACGAATTGACTCCAAGCTAGCAAGGTCGCAAATCATCAGGTCTACTGACTCATTGCCAGAGTTTTGTATTATCTCAACCCGTGCATTCTCACCCTTTTCAGAATTCCTAACCACCATGACAACTCTTGCACCTTTCTCAGCTAATGCAAGTGCAGTTTCTTTTCCGATTCCTGAATTACTGCCTGTCACAATGCAAATTTTGTCTTTCAAGTTACTCAACTCTGGGTTTGTTGGGGTCATGAATACTCGTTTCAACTATAAATGTAGTCGTCTTTCACTGTCAGAAGAAATCAGCCATGGTGCCTTGTTGATCTAACTCTCTTGAAGTTTGAGCATCTTCAATGCATTTCAGAGCCTTGTCTACTCAGACTAGACCTACCATCTAGCATTACTAGACAATTCAAGGCCCTCTTACGTTAAAGTAGGTGAACTCAACCATGTCGCCTTTCTTGTAGAGGATCACTCGCTACGTGTGGGGTATAGAGCCTCACTGAGGCCAAGAAGGAACTAGCTCTCATGGACTTCCTATAGATAACTCGAAACTCAATTGGCCTCCGAACTCAGAATCCAATCTATCGTCAATCAGATTTATCACTCATGCATACTATCCTGGGGTCATGAGAGTCTTAGTGGTCTATCACAGTGTGACTGGTAATACTGAGAAAATCGCAAGAGCAATTCATGAAGAGATACAAAGCGAGTGCCAAACTGAATTATTACAAGTAAAAAATGTTAACATCGATAGACTTGATGTCTACGATTTAATCATCGTTGGTGCACCATGTCATGATTCCGATTTGTCTGTTCCAACCAAGCATCTGCTGGAAGCATTACCGGTTGCACCAGAGTTCAAGCTTGCAGGATTCTTCACTCATTCCACGCATGCACTAGACGGGAGTGAGAGCGCCAAAGAGCTCTTTGAGAAATGGGCGGGTGCCTGTTCATTGACCTTTGAAAGAATCGCACAGGAGAAGGGGATAGATTTCCTAGGATACTTCAACTGCGAAGGTGCACCCAGCCCTGACATCGAAGTCTTCATCAAACAAACGATAATCACAGATGATGATGAGTGGAATGCACTCATACCCGAACTTAGAAAGCGTCCCAATGAAATGGATGTTGAGAGAGCAAAGACATTCGCAAGTGTACTAATCAGTAAGCTTGGAAAGTAAACTTCTGGTTCTTACGAGGGGAGTACAACAATGGAGAAGAGAGAGATATAGATGGATTTGACTAATGCAATAAAGGTACTTCCCAAGGTCGAACAACATGTACACCTTCTCGGTTCAATAAGGCCGAGGACATTATTTCAAACAATAGTGGAGTGTGGTCATGACACTCCTTATAGTTCAGTGGAGGATCTTGAACAGCTCTTCGAGTTTGAGAACTTTCTACACTTCATCTCTGTGTACAAACAAGTGGTTGATTTCGTCACAGAAGAGAAGTACTTCGAAACAATGACATTTGAACTGCTCGAGAGAGAAAGCGCGTGTAATGTGCAATATGTCGAGATAAGCTTCTCAGCCCCTGAACACATCGAGGATCAAAACCTTGACTTCGAACTCATGATGAAGGCAATAGAACGAGGAATCAGTAGAGGGCAGAAGGAGTTTGGAGTCAGTGCGGACATCCGGATAGATCTTGTCCGTAGCTATGGCATAGAGAGAGCAATGAAGACATTGGATTTGATAGAGAACCGACCTGAAGGAATTGTCTGTGTTGATATAGGC
>JAUVHR010000175.1 GCA_030593165.1 Candidatus Thorarchaeota archaeon | reverse complement strand
ACTTCGCTTAGGCGCGAGTAACAGAAAGCGATATTATGCATCCAAAGAGAGAAAAGGATGTCAACAGATTCCACATCAGAGGTTTGTGATTTGGCTGATGTAGAACTTATTGTTAATGGTGAGAACGTTCCAATGAATGATTTTGTCAGCAACGTCCTTCACGATGTTGTTCTGTCGATTGTATCCCATCTTCGGGACATTGAAATAGCAGAGATAAAACGAATCGAGGTTTCTTAGGCGGCTGAGGCAACCCCCGCGCATGGGATGGACTAGCAATGACTCATGAGTGTTGGACACGCAAGATTCTGTGGGTGAACTTGTCGACGAAACAGGTCACAGAGGAAATCCTTGCCCTGGATATCTATGAACGATTCATCGGGGGTAAAGGTTTGGGTGCCTATCTTCTTTATAGGACCTTGAAATCAGGCATAGAACCTTTGGGCCCAGAGAATCTGCTTGTCTTCCTATCCGGCCCTCTTCAGGGACTCCCTGCTCCAAGTGTTGGTAGATGGACTCTTGTTACCAAATCCCCACTCACTGGACTGTTCCTAGACACACACTGTGGTCAAGCGCTGGGTAGGGAGATCAAGAAGTCTGGCTATGATGCCATGTGCGTCATAGGCGCTGCGTCGTCGCCAACGGTTCTTGTGCTGGAGAATAGTCAAGTGCGTTTTGAGGATGGAACAGGGCTGTGGGGTACAGGAGTCTATGAAACAACTTCACTACTGCATGATCAATTTGGAAAGAAGCATGTTGTCTACACAATTGGACCCGCAGGCGAAAACCTGTGCAAGATTGCCACTGGATGCTGCGAAATCGCACATCAAACGGGACGCGGCGGTCCTGGGGCAGTACTTGGTTCGAAGAATCTCAAAGCCGTTGTCGTAAGGGGAACCGGAACAGTTGACGCGGCTGATTTGGCTCCCATGAAAGCAATCACTAGGAAGCTTGCCGGTGAATGGAAGAGGAAGGACACACCCTTCAAGAGATATGGCACGCCTTTCTTGGTTGAGCCAGCAAATGAGATGGGGATGTATCCGACTCACAATTGGCAAAGCGGCTACTTCGATAAGCACGAAGGTCTAGACGCTGAGAGAATGGAAGCAGAATGGGGATTAGGCGCACATCATTCTTGTCCGCATTGTTTCATGCGTTGCACACGAGCATACAAGACACAGAATCCGTTCATTCCCAACCAAGAGGTGGAGGCTCTGATTGAATACGAAACCATGGGTCTGCTCGGTGGCAATATTGGTGTAGATAATCCACAGGAAGTCTTCAAGCTCACGTATCTATGTGATGACCTTGGCTTGGATACAATCAGCACTGGGTCCGTAATCGGTTTTGCAATGGAGGCGTTTCATCGAGGGCTGATTGAAGAGCGGGATATTGGCTTCCCACTCAACTTTGGTGACGGAGAAGCCGCCATGAAACTAGTGATGATGATTGCGAATCGTGATGGTTTCGGCGAAGTGCTATCAGATGGTGTTCGTGAAGCAGCGAAAAGAATTGGGATGGGTAGTGAGGGTTTTGCAGTTCATGTGAAGGGTCTTGAGGTTCCTGCTTGGGACCCTCGTGGAAAGAAAGGCCTTGGACTGTCATACGCAACCGCTGAGGTCGGAGCGAGCCATCTCCGAGGTTGGCCTGCGACTGAGGATAAGCCAACTGAGTCAGCGCTTGATGTGGTCGAATCAATGGTGGATGCAAGAGATGAGAAGCATTTGACCGACTCCCTAATTGTCTGCCACTTCACGTACCATCTGCCCCTTGTGCTTTCACAGAAGATTGAGCTTCTGAACGCGGCCTCCGGACTAACCTACGATGAAGCGAGTATGGCTCAATTCGGACAGCGAATAGAGACCTTGACACGGCTCTTTAACATAAGAGAAGGATTGACCCGCAAGGATGATGCTCTACCCAAACGATTCTGGGAACCCGAAATGAGCGGTCCTGCAGAGGGGATGGTCTCGTTCATCAACAAGGCGGATTTCGAGGCAAGTCTTGACAAGTTCTACGAGCTGCGAGGATGGGATAAAGAGGGCCGACCAACTAGTGACACGATTGCAGGTCTTGGTTTGGAAGGTCTTGTCAAGAACTCTTAGAAGAGCCGTTTCCGGAATTCTCGTCGCAAACGCACTTCTCTGTGAAGTTCTTGAAACTGACTTCCAACGTACATCTCAATGAGCTTCTGGCGCTTGTCGTTCACAACGGCGTCCAAAGCCCTAAGCTTCTTCTTCTCGGCAATCTCAATTGTCTTGGATATCATTCGTGCACCTAGATCAGTTTCCTCAAGCTCGTCCTCAATTTCAAAATGCTGTATGTAGCCGATGTTCCCGAAACCTGGGTCCTCCGCAATGTCAAGTTTAAGAGCTGCGATTACGGCTTCCTGGGTTACAGCGATGATGTACATTGTTTCCTTGGTGGCTCCTGCTGACAGCTTGTAGCGTGATAGTTCCCGAAAATCCATTCCCTCTCTGGTATAGAATCGATCCAACGCAGTCCTGTCCCTTCCATCGGCTAAGCGAACCTCGTATTCCATGAAGTGCCACCTCAGGGAAGTCCCCTGCTTATTGCTTTAGAACCTTTGTGACATGGGATATCTTGATTAGAACAGAATCCTAGAATAGACCCAATGAACTGTGTTCGCAGTGATTGATATGGTTGGAGCAAATCAGCAGAACAATGATTACACGCTACTGACACTAATTCTACTATTTTCCCTGTTTCTTCTGATACTAGCGCTAGTACTAATCTATGGACCACATCTGACCTGAGACTACTTCTGCATTACTCCGTAGATCTTCTTCATGCAATCTGTGAACTCAGAAGCGGGATGTCTTAGAGTGACAATGTATCTACTACCTGCTTCGATGAGAAGCGGTAGCAGCGGAATGATAGTGGCCACCTTCGCTTTGAACTTGGCTTCCACCTGTGCTATGATTTTGCTGTCTTCATAGATTGATGGCTTTTTGTTGATGACAATCTTAATCTCTGGCACCTTTAGTCTTCTCGCTACGCTAAGCGTCGCGGCTGTGCCAAGAAGGTCCTGCTGGTCCACACGCGCTACTACAAAAAGATAGTCCGCTGTTGCCATGGATAACAGGGTCTCTCGGTCAAGCCCCGGATGCGTGTCGATGATTAGATAGTCGAGGTCTTTGCCCTCTATGACGTCTGTGAAGCCATTCTTCAGGTCTGAAACCTCGTAACCTTCTCTGAGTATTCTGGTTATGGCCGTAGCAGTCATTGCGCTTGGAATCAGAAACAGCTTTCCTTGTTTGATGCCAAGGCGGCTTGTCATGTCAATGCAGGCATCAGTGATACTACATGTGCCGCGGAGATAGTCGTTGAGGGTGTGCTTGAACTTGTGTTGACCGAGCCCAAATATCACGTGGATTCCAGGGCTTGCAATATCCGTATCCATAACCGCGATTCTCTTGCCATCTAATGCCGCTACTGCCGCTAGATTCGCGGCAATGTTGGATTTTCCTGTTCCACCCCTGAATGAATGAATACTCACTATTTTACCCGACACGGCTTAGCACCCTTTCTGTTTCCCATTTTACATGTCTACCCAGCGCTCGTAGAACCTCGATGATTCGTGTTGTTGGAATTCGAGTCTTCTCGGATATCTCACGGACTGAAAAGCTACCATTGCAGTACTTCCAGATTGAGTCCACAATGTCAAACGCACTCTTAGGGATTCCTATGACTTCTAAGTAGGCGCTGAATCTCTCATCTCGGTCATCCATCACAGGGAATATCTGAGATATCACGACTAGACCCTTGGCTATTAGGAATGCGAGAATCTCGTTGATCTCCTCTCTGGGCAGCCTAGTGATGTCATGTATCTCATCTATGGTGACGACCTTACGTAGTGTTTCGATAATGATTAATGCGTGCTCATACATCTCCTCTTTCATACTAGAGAGACTGACTCTTGAGCCTTCCAAGAGTTCTGACACTGGTTCTTGCGGAGTAACAAGATCATGATCATAGAACGAGAGTGTTTCATCATCTCGAGTCGGGAAGACCTTCTTCATCTTCTCGAAGCTTGTGTCATCGAATAGCTTCACGAATGGTTGTATGATTCGAGAGTACTCGTCGTTGCTCAGACCTTTGTTTACCACAAAGACGCAGATTCCTTTCTTGTCTGCATTAACAACATAAAACGATGTTACTGGATCAAGACTTGTGTGCACAACAAGGATTCCTGCCACGGATGAAGCTTTGTTCTCGAACGTGCTCATTAGGTCAAGTATCGCTTCGAGTTCGTAAGTGCGAAGGTTAGAAACAACCACAAAACCCTCGTGTGTTATGGCTCCTCCCCGTAGGATGTCAGGGTCCTCTTCAATGGTTGCCAAGGACTGCTTCAGTGAGTTGATGTCATCTACTGGGAGCAATGCTGTCTTGTACCTTCTTGCCAGACCTGGAATCCCGTCGAATCGCTGGAGTGTATGTTCAACAGCCTCAGAGAACGACTTGAAGGCATGAACATCGAGATACTCTTCCATCAGCTTGGCGTAGTACTTGCTGACGAACTGCTCGGATAGATCTTGTAGGATGACGCGGTAGATTTCTGCACTGTCTGCTTGAGAAACGAGTGCAATGAAGATGAGATTGCCCTTCTTCACCCAGACAAATTTGTTCTCTGCAAAGGCGATAACTCTGACCTTCTCGCCACCAATCTCTTCAGCGAACGAACCCATTGCTGATAAGAAGCCACTAACGAGCTCGTCGAGCTTGCGTTCTCCTGTGACTCCATAGTGAAAGACAGGGAGTCCGGTGTCCAGAATTACAACAATCTCTTTGACCAAAACAGAGGTCTCCTATGGTTACGCGCGTAGGTTCGTCAATTCACATTTGCACTTATACATTCTCACATTGTATCGGCTCTGGGTGGTGTCAATATCTTGGTCGAAGTGTTCTGGAAAGTCCACTAACTTCGACAAGTATCCACTTCACTTCATCTCCCAGCTTTTCTAACATCTCATATAGCTGGTCTGGCGTCACGCCCAATCGTTCGCTTATCTCAACAACCGATCTTGTGCCATTGCAGAACTGTTTTGCTCGCTGTAATAGCTGATAGTCCTTGCTGGGGAGCCCAATGACATCAAGGAACGCATCAAACCTAGCATCATCCTGCGAGAATTGCGGACACATCTGAAGAATACTCAGAATACCCCAGATTGTTAAGTACTCAATAACTTCGGAGACCTCTTCGTCTTCAAGGCCCATCCGCAGGCTAAGCTTGTCAATTGAGGTCTTGCCATCAATTGCTTCAAGCACACGTGTTCCTTCTCCACCGAAATCGCGATGGAATTCATCGAGGAAACCTCCAGACTCCATTGCTCTCTCAAGTGCATCTTGATTTATTCTGGGGACGACATATGCACTGAGTGTGGATGTCACTATAAGCACTCCTTCGTAGTAGTCGAAGGCCTCCCTGACATCCTTTTTGAAGGGGTCAAACGCACCATCAATGACAATGTCATCAGTTTTGGGACTGTAGCGACCAAGGAATCTTCTGCTGAGGTCTCTCAACACAATCCTGAGAGTCTTATGGGGGGCACCTGTTCCTACAAGAAAGAGGAACAGTAGTTCTTGCTCTGTCTGTTCATAGAGAATCTCTGACCCTTCAAACGACAAGCTCTGAACAGATCGTTCGCCAAATTCAGACGCGAAACTTGTTATCGCACTCAAGAAGCCAGAGAGCAATTCATCAAGTTTCTGCGTGTTTGACCAAGAATAGTGAAATACGGGGACTCCGCTTGCAGCAAGAATCATGAACTCTTGCACTCTGAGACGTCCCGCCACCAATATCTCTCCAAGATTCGATACTCAAATGTTTGGTCTTTAAAGTATCGTGTATTGTTGGACTCAATATTCACTGATTCTGATGTCGTCGAAATGTCCATATTGATGTATACATGCACGAAGAACACACGAAGGACGGTGTCGCCAATGCTCGAGTATCGCGACTTTCCAGTTAAGACGGCATTAAACTACATTCTGTTTGCCCCTGCTGTTTCCTACTGCATCTACATCATTGTGGAGTTGATGACCGGTCAGCTCTACCAACCTGCCATTGACAATCACATGCCACTCCTTGGAATGGGGACACTTGCAGCAGCGGTCACTATTCCCGTCATCGGTCTAGCAGTAGATAGAGTTGGACGAAGTAATCTGATCACATTCGCCGGAGCAATCCTTCCAGTACTCTTCTACTTCATTGGTCTGCTGCTTGGATTTCCAAACGCGTACTCACCAATATTCGAGTATGCATTTGTTATGAGCGCCTTTTCGGGACTCGTACTCATAATGGCAAGCTGGGCTGTGGTCCTCAATCGGACAATTGTAGTTCGCTTCCGTGGTCGGGTGGTATCAGCATTCCTAGCAATCGCTCTCTCAGGCGCATTTCTCATACTTTTCTTGAAGTCTTATGGCGTACCTTTGCAGTTCTTTGGTGTCCCGCTGGTAGAGGTATCAGTGCTGGTTTGTGTGATTCTAGCAGCAGCGTTGAAACCCTGGCGGCTCATTCCTGTGCCGCTCGCCGTAACCGGAAATCCAATGCGATACTTCTTCCCAACTGCTTTCATCATGGCTGCATACATGCTCTGGTATTTCTCAACTCAGCTCGTGATTCAGACTAGTCTTCCAGGATTTGAGTCACTGAGTCTCTATGCAGGGATTCCGGAGATGGAACCTGTTTTCCTGATTGGAGGAGTACTAGTTGCTGGATTTATGGCGGACCGTTTCGGACGAAAGACAACGTTCTCCATAGCCATCTTCTTGATGGGCTTCCTGACAATCTTTGGTTCGGTGTTCTACTACACCGACCCAGTTACTCTCACTTTCCATCTTATTCCGGTGCCACTCCTTGCTATGGAGAGAGTAATAGAGGGATTCATTTTGGGCCTTTGTCT
>JAUVHR010000128.1 GCA_030593165.1 Candidatus Thorarchaeota archaeon | reverse complement strand
GCCTGATGACTCATAAGATGCAGGACTGGCAGTTCCAATGCTAAGATCAACACTCGGTATCTCGAAATAGGGCACTGCTTCACTAGGAAGCAACTCAGTAGCTATGTGCTTCTTCTCAAGGAGCAGCACCCTCCTAAGCACACCCCGCGCAGTGCTGCCAGAAAGATACTTCGCCTTCAGTCGAAAGTTTCTCCTATTAGGGGACATGGCAGCCATTAGGGCGCTCGTGGCCGACCTTAGGTTTGCTTCAGCGTCAGCGTGATCCCAGAAAGCGAGAGTCACCTGACACTTCAGGACACGTTCTGCAGTCATCCTCTGATAGAGTGGTTCCAGCCGCTTGGAATCCAGCACAGCAGCAACATCCACCTCTGTTGTGGACTCTTGGCCGCTAAGCCAGCTCTGCCTAGTATGCTGACGTTGAGCTCTCTCCAATGTTGATTTGTAGCGACGGCCAGCAAGGAATCTCCCCACTCTGCTTGGAGCCTTTGGAGTTGCTATGACCTGGTATAGTGACTGTCCCTCAAAACGAGTCATGATGTGAGTCATTGCATTCAGTGAAGCTCTGGCCTGCAGAGGGGTGCCTGATAGAAGTGCTACTACAACAAATCCCTGAGGGTCCAAAGAAACGGGTTCATTGACATTCTGTGACTCAAACTCTGGGAACTGTGACTGCAAGGCGGCCTTGATGGGCGCAGAGTCATCCTCGCTATCTCTGACCAAATAGAGCAGTCTGGCATTACCATCTCGGACTTTGATTCTGAAGGCGAAGTGTACTCCAGAATGCATGAGCGCGCTAAGAAAGCGAGTGAACTTCACTTGAATCTGATTCTGCTCAGTCGCTTGCGACCGCAACGCTCTGGGATTTTTAGCGAATCCAAAATACGTCTTTGGAATTCTCTGGATCTCAATTCCATGCAGTTTACGTTCAGTGCTGCTTTCCAAGTGCATCTTCCTAAGGTTTGTACATTCCAGCCTTAAAGAACGCCAACAAAGATAATCCTCATTGACATATGCTTCAACTATACCAATAGTTACTGACCACTCAACTCAAGGATTTTGCCGGAAGCGAGTACTGAGCATTGCGGAGGCCCTCTATTCTCGAAGTCAAAGGTCGCTTTTGGCGGTTCTTTATAAGAAGTGAGGATGTGCCTGATTTTGAGGCAGGGGTCAATCGAGTTGATATGGACTTACATAGTTGTTCATGAGAAGAAAAATATGAGGTTATTGAAAATAAAGGGTCGAAATGGAGGAAGAAATCCATGACTGAGATTGTTATGATTTCAATTGGTAAGCTAATAGTCAGTAAAAACAACGTCAGAAAGAGTCCTGGTGATATTGATGAATTAGCCAACAGCATAGAACAAGTAGGAGTTCTAGAACCACTCATTGTTAGACACGTTGGTAAGAAAATCGAGGTTATTGCAGGAACACGTAGACTTGCAGCAGCTCGGAAAATCAAGTTGAAGAGTATTCCGTGTATTGTTAAAGAAATGGATGATGACACTGCAATGATTGTTTCTCTAGCTGAGAATATTCAACGTGGAAATTTGGATGATGAAGAAGTAGTTGAGTCTTATTTTGTCCTTAGAGAACGGGATTCGAAGAAGTGGACCCAAAGCGAATTTGCCAGACGGTTGGGGAAAAGCCAATCATGGCTGCGTATTTCGATAGCCGCTTACGAAGCTCTACAAAAACTAAGACAGACAGGATTAGATGTATCAATGAAGACGAACCCGAAACCAGAAGAACGAGAAAAAGGTGCAATTTCTGTTGCTCACCTCTATGAAGTTGAAAGAACAATTCGTTCCCCTGAAGTGCATAAAGTGTACACAAGTGAAGACGCACGTGACAGAAAACGTGTTGAGCTTGTTGAAGCTGTTCGCGATATGCCTCGTGCTGATGCTAGAATGCTAGTTGAAAGATTCCGAAAAAAACCCGAGCAATCTATTGCATCAATGAAATCACAACATATGGCAAGAACAACCGGTGTGCGTATTGATAAGACATATCTGCCTCCTAGTGTTGCGCAGAAGCTTGTTGATTTAGCTGAGTCAAGACAAACAACAATGGAGGATGTATTACCTGAAATCGTGGAAAGGGGTCTATCAAATGGCCAGTTAACTCTTGAAGATTATGATGATGAAACAAAGATAGACATCGAACCAATATCACCAAGACTGGAGGTTCCATACTCTGAGCAGTATCACCAGCAGAGGGTCTGGAATTTAGAGCAATTGATGAAACATACCCAGTTCGATGTTCTAACGATTGGCTTCAGTCAAAAATCGATAGAGCATCTAGTTGAAGAGCTGGCGATTGCTGGAGTTCGATTACTTGTTGATATACGGAGGAATCCATTTAGTCAATACAAACCAGAATTTAACAAGGGGAATCTAACAAAAGCTCTGAAAGCTTTTGGCATCAAATATGAACATATGGAACAGCTTGGAGTCACCCGTAATTTAAGGGATCGATTATATTCAAAGCGAATCACATACCAAGAGTTTTTCGATATTTATGACAAAGAGATATTGACTGCTGAATTGGTTGACTACCTCATGCAGCAAATCGATGAAAATGGTCCAATTGCGTTACTGTGTACTGAAATTTCACCAACACTATGTCATCGTCATAGAGTATGTAAGGTTCTTGCTGAAAAAGGAAAGCTGTGTTTCGATATTTAGTTACAAAACGGGGAGTTTCGTATAATGATCGAGAAGAGAGTTATTGAAGATTTAATAATACTAGGAAAATCAGTACCTTCTGAAATTCACAATGGTCGAGCGACGGTTTGTACAGCTGGATATTCACACGAACTTGGACTTGTCAGATTGTATCCAACAAACATCTATTCACCTTTGAAGAGATGGAACATTGTGAGGGTTCCTGTCGAAAAAGACCCACAAGATAGCCGCTTTGAGAGTTGGAAAATCCAAGGTTCAAAACGGGACTGGACGCGACTACACGAAAAAATTGAGGTAGTGGACCAATTAGATCGTTCTGAAAGACAAGAACTCATCGCGAGTATGGTTGATGGATGTGTGCTGGACTTAAACCAAGATCGTAGAAGTTTAGGAATTGTACAACCCGTCATCGAAAAATGTTACTTCAAAGAGGAACCAAACTTTGATTCAACAATTCAACAAGAACTATTCGGTGGATTCAAACCCACGACCAAAAAACAATATCCCGAATACCCTCGAATTCGCTATAGATGCACCAAATGCAAAACCAAGACCCATCATGATCAGCAAGTTCTTGAATGGGGTTTTTATGAGTGGATGAGAAAGAATCCAGACAGCATTGAGCAGGTCTGGGAAAATGTAAGAATAAACTCAGACGATAGAGAGAAATATTTCTTTGTTGGAAATCAACGAAATCAGAGAACATCCTTTATGATTATCAGTGTCCTAACATTCAAAAAATGATGCTTTTCGAAAAAGTATGAACATTCGTTAGACACACGAATTTTCCAAAGACTGGTCAATAAGGAAAAACGAGTGAGGGAGAGAACACATTTGATTTCCTGTGGATGTCTAGGATTCCAAATGTCAGTCTGAAACAGTGAAAGAAAGGAATTCTTCTTGCTAGAACAGCAACATGTTTTGATAACAATCTTAGTGGGGGAATAGTAATATTGGTACAGTCCCTTGTAATCGAAGGGGGAATTCGGCACAGTGCGATAAAACCAAGTCCGTCCGGTTACTATGTATTCCGCTCTGACATTTAGATAAGCCTAGTGAGGTGCAGAAACAAATGATCATGAAGTCGATTGAAGTGCATAACTACCGGTCAATAAGAAATGCAATTCTGGAACTCGATGCCCTTACAGTATTGGTTGGTCCAAATGGTGCAGGAAAGTCTTCCTTTCTTCGAGCATTAGATTCATTCTTCAAAGAAGGAGAGCAATTCAATGAGAATGATTTCTACAACAGAGATACTAGTCAAGACATTGAGTTCGTACTCGCTTTCACTGAGCTTACAGAGGAGGAGAAAGACTCCTTCGCAGCATACGTCCAAGGTGATGAGTTAATCGTTGTCAAGGTCGTGTGTTGGCTCGATGGTAAACAGAAGATAACATATCATGGCGAGAAGCTTTACTATCCGGGCTTTGATGCTTTCAGAGCTGCTAAGGGGTCGACTGAACTTAAATCTACATATAATCGGATAAAGGAATCTCTTGGATCACTTCCAGAATATTCTACCAAGACCCCAGCTGAGGAAGCGCTGGCAAAGTGGGAGGAAGTCAATCCCGCTCATTGTGAGAAACGGAGAGATAATGGTCAATTCTTTGGCTGGAAAGGAGTAGGTGGCTCGTACCTAAGACGGCGTATAGAAAGGGTGTTCATTCGGGCTGTCAGGGACGCAGCTGATGTTTCAATTGACCGAAAGGGTACACCTGTCTATGATATAATGGACATCGTTGCTCGGCGTGCACTGTCTGGTAGACCCGAGTTTCAAGAATTCAGTACTAGAACTCAAGAAGAATATGAGATGATGATGGCTGAGATAACGCGGGAAGACCTGGCGAAAGTTTCTGATTCTCTTAACAACATTCTGAAGGGCTATGCCCCCAATGCGGGAGTTGAAGTGGATTGAGACTCGAAACAAACTATCGACGTGCCTCCGCCTTCGGCCGCAGTCAGACTTGTTGAAGATGGATTTCCCAGTCCCGTTCAGGCTTGTGGTCATGGGGTTCAGAGAGCATTCATCCTCACTCTATTGCAATATCTTGCATCACTTCAGAATACACCTGATTTAGCGAGTCCTTCTCTCTTAATCGCAATTGAAGAGCCTGAGCTATATCAACACCCCACAAGACAACGTCATTTGGCACAGATTCTAGCTGAACTAGCTATGGAGGGTGAAACTCAAGTCGTCTACACTACGCACTCACCTCTGTTTGTTGATATTGGACGGTACAGTAGTGTGAGACGGATTAGTAAGATAGATACAGGCTCAACTACACCCATGGAAACCGTTGTTACTTCTGCAGCTGGAAACGAAATTCTCAGGGAAATTGAGAGAATCGATAAGCGTGACGAAGGACATTATAGTAGAGAATATCTGGAAAGCAAGTTGCAGAACTTAATGACACCATGGATGAACGAAGGGTTCTTCGCAAATACATTGGTTCTTGTTGAAGGTCCAGAAGACCTAGCCTTCCTGACGGGAGTTGCTGAATATCTTAAACATAACGTTGATGCGCTCGGAATCTCAATCATATCATGTGGTGGGAAATTTAGTATTTGCTACCCCTCTCGAATATTCAAGTATGTGGGGATTCCTGTCTACATAATATGGGACAGTGATAAAGGCGACAATAGTCAGATTGCTTCAAACAAGAAACTCCTTCGTATGCTTGGATTAGAGGAGGAGGACTGGCCACATGGAATTGCTGAAGAGCATGCCTGCTTCGAGATTGATATGAGAAGTACGTTCATGGAAGAGGTAGGTGGTGACGAATTCAATGCAGAGATGGAATCATGTGCCAAGAGCTGGTCGCTTACCAGAAAGAAGGCTGAGAAGAATCCAAAGGTTCTGAAAGCGGCTATCCATGCATTAGCTACAAGGGGTCTCCGCTCAGGCACTTTGGAGAAGATTGTAGAAGAAATACTGCACTATCATCAGAGGTCAACTGAGAACTAATGCTGTTTTTCCGGCATGAAGATGGCATGTTTTCGAATGCTCAAGAGCAATCTGGACCTGCATTTTTCATGACCACCTAGTTGTCAAGAGCGGGATTCGAGTACACTATTTCAACCAAATCAGAAAAGAAGGAAACAACGTTCGCCTCCTTGATTGGAGCCTTACCCGGATGAGCTGAATTATTCCTCAATGTGTAGCAATGTTTGAGTCGATCATGCTGATTGACATCAATAGCCTCCATGTAAAGCAGAGTCATCAGAAGTGATCTATCACTTACCTTTGCCCTGAATGCGTTCAAAGATTTTACACTATAAGCACGGTCAAATTGACTGTAAACCCCTCCCTTCTTCTTCATAATCTTTGAGATTGCATTGAATTTGTCGAAACCCACCGCCGCAATCTTGGCTTGCATCCGATCAACTGCACCGGCCCAGCCCATCACTACTGCCGCTCTAAGAAATCCGGATTCGATACATCCAACTGCTTCTTCTAAATACGCGTGCTCACTGCCGCTGACCTTGTCAAGCATTCCCCTTAGCTGTAGAAAAGAAGAGTGACTCATAACGCTATTATCGATGATGCTTGGAACAAGTAGGGGCTCGAAAGTCAGGTTCTTATGACTTCCATTTTGTGTCACTTTTCCTTGTTTCTCGTTGTATGCCCAGTCATTCATCTGTACTGCACAATGTGAATCTACAATCACTTCCTTCAAACGCGGGAGGTCCTCCAGGGGTAATTTAATGTCCTCGATATCATTCCCAGTCAGAAGCAAGCGTTCAAGTCGCCTGCACTTCTTTAGTGGTGATAGATTCAATCGGGACAGGTAATTGGAACTCAAGTCGAGTGTCATCAAATCCCTACATTTTGACAACGGTCGCAAATCTATCGATTTCAGTTCGTTGCGAGATAGATTCAGTTCCCGTAGTTTGAGGCATTCTGAGAGAGGTGAAAGACTCATTGAAGATATTTCGTTCCCTGCAAAACTCAACCTCTTCAGGTACTTACACGGTTTGAGCGGGGACAAATCAACTAGGCTAATCCTATTATCACTTAAATCAAGTGAAGCAAGGTTTCTACATGAAGAAAGCGGACTCAGGTCAATTGCTGCAACTTTATTCTTGGTTATGTGCAAATTTCGCAGAACTGGCATGTTGCATAATTGTGCAAGGCTTACTTCAACGATGTTTTGCTTACTGATGCCCACCATTGTATCGGCTTTAGCAATCTTTTTCGAGTGTTTTACGCCCAAGTCATCAACATAGTGCAATCGAATAGCAGTCATAAGAATCTGCCCCTCTTTATTATTGGACTCACAACACTTGAATCTATTAAAGTGCGAGGGGAGGTCAAGAAATCACCACTGAAATAGACTCAGGGTTACCTGTTGTACCTTCTGTAGCAAGAAGATTGCTTCGGAAGAGAAAGAGTGCATGTTCAGAACAGAGGGAGTCACATCAAAGTGACAATCCGATCTGTTCTCTTGTATTTGGACTACCTTGATTACCTGGTAGTTCCAGCCAGCCACTCAAATAGGGCTGGTTTTGAGGCCTTGATGTAGACCTTTCTTGGTTTCTTATTTTTCAATACTTTTTCACCTGTTCCCCAAAAACGGTTTCCGGCTCCCAATAAGGTTGTTGAAACCTGCACAAGCTGTGGAGCATTCTGCGTGAAATCGGTTGTCTGGAGCCTTAGGGTAGGATTTGGAACGCCATGCATGCGAGCTTATTCAGCTTCGTATCTGTTCGCATCCGCGAAGAAGTCCATCGCAAGTACAGGCGAATTGAATATTGCATGATGAACAACACCTTCAGGAATATGATAGGTATCGCCCTTCCTGTACACGCGGGTTTCGTCACCTATTGTAAGGCGTATTTCACCGTTCATCACAGTCCCAAACTGGGCTGCATGACTGTGCGGCGGTATCTTGGCAGTGGGCTCGATTTCAAAGAAAACAATCTGGAAGTCCTTTCCTTGAGCAAGCCATCCTTCGACGCCTTCCATAGAGTGCTTGATTTTCGGCAACTCCTTGATGCATTCTGGATATGAGGTTTTGGTCATTTTATTCACGGTCCAAGGGCAATCAATTCACATGCTATGATGCTTCGGTAGAAGTGGATGGAGCCCCGGGCGGGATTTTCAAAAGCCGCGGAAGTCGCAACTCTTTTTGAACCCGCGATCTCTTCCTTACGAGGGAAACGCCTTAGCCGCTTGGCCACCGAGGCTCAACTGAAGCCGCTTGCTTTGGAGTTGTTATAAAACTTTATCATCAACACGGGTTAATAGCCTTTAGAGGCTTATCAATGAGAACTGGCGACATTGGCGAGCGTGATTTTCTCAAGAGCATTCAGCACTTGGTTGGCGAGATTGATGGTGCAAAACTGGGCTTTGACGAAGATGCATCTGACATTCCTCTCACTGGCGATAAGAGCATCGTGGTGAATGTGGATACGTTCACCTCCAAGACCGACTGGCTGCCTGGCATGACTGCGGCACAAGTAGGCCGAAAGACTGCGATTATGGCATTGAGTGACATAGTTGCCAAGGGTGCAACTCCAGTGGCCACAATGCTGTCATTATGCGTCCCAAATGATTACGATGTGAGTGCCAGTCAGGAGCTTATCAGAGGCTATTCTCAGTACTGTCTTAAGTCGGGCATTCCATTTATTGGCGGCGACCTTGGTTCATCATCTGAGGTGGTTCTCACCGGGGTTGCCATTGGAATTGCGGCCCCCGAAACTATTGTGACAAGGAGTGGAACCAAGGAGGGTAACATAATTGCGGTGACGGACCTCTTTGGTCTCACTTCCGTTGCCTTCGAGATTCTGATGAGCAACCTCAATGCTGAAGGCGATCTTCGCGATGATGCACTTGGTGCGGCGTACAAGCCAAAGATTCACTTCGGGTTCGTGTCATCATTGGCTGAGAATTGTACAATAAC
>JAUVHR010000314.1 GCA_030593165.1 Candidatus Thorarchaeota archaeon | reverse complement strand
CTCGGATATCTCAAGAGATACAAACGCACTTGGTTTTCGTATCACATATGATGTAATGTGCTCCGCACTGCATTGCCGCAAATATATCGGAGCGGGGTTCGCCGGGCCGAAGCCACATTAAAGGCGAACCTTCCGCATCCGCGACGCCCCTAGTTGTCAGGTACGAAACAGATCAATCTGTTTGCGCAAGTATTGGGGTGGCCATCTTGGGGAAGAAGACCACAGGGGACCAATGCTTAGAAACTCGTTTAGGGGGACCGTGCATTTTACACGCGAGTTTCCATGACGGGGGAAGTCATACCTCACAACCAAGGGCGGTCGAAGGTCGCGACGCTCAGTTACCTGAGCGCCACACAAACCGATTGTATTGGTCCAATATCAATATATCTAGGACTGCAGGCAAATGGAAAATGTGGGTGAAATTACGAATCCATCATCTTATCGCGGGAAATTATCTCTAAGAAGGCGTAGATGATGATGGACCATCTCCATGGCCTTGGGATCATCAGGAGTCTTCTCAAGTTCTACAATCAGTGTCTGCAAGAAGTACTCTGGGAAAAAGAGCCTAACACGTATGTCATTCAAGAGGAACAACCACTTATCGTGTTCACCAGATGGACCCTTTCGTCTCTTCTCAGACACTACTCTGAATTTCTTCAATGTCTGGACAGCTGACTTCAGCTCCTTGGGTGGAATGCCCAGTGTCGCCTCAAGCTCGGCTATGTTAACTGGACGGCGTCTCAAGACGACAAGTGTGTCATAACAGTCAGGATCCGCCAGAATCTCAGCAACTGAAACCGTGTCTTCAGGAGTCTTCTGCCATTCAGTTAGGAACTCCAAGACCTCAGTCTTGTATTCCGCTGCCAGCTCGGGGTCCAGCACTCCACTTGCCGCTTCCATTGCCATGAGCGGAGGAGCCCTAAAGATCTCAAGGTCCTTGATCATAAACACGCAAGTCCGTCCAATCTCGTCTACCCAATCAGACTTAACGAGACCTAGCTCTTCGAAGGGTACAAGGACGGAATCAACGCTTACACTCGGGAGACCTGTGACCATCTTCAACCATTCTTCGAGCTCTTCCTTCGAGATACCACCCTTCCAAAGCTTCGGGAAGACTGCCCGTGAAAGTTCATCAGAGAATAATCTGGCAAGGCAGGACTCGTCGGCCATCCCTGCGAGTCTGATGATTCTCCGGTAGGTATTGTCAAGCTCGATTTGAAGCTCCGCGTCTGTCATCGATATGACGGCAGTAGTGATTGGTGAAACAACTGAAGTGATTGCAGACTCGTAAGTCTTCCAATCCTCAGCTGTTGTGAGAACGAGTGAAACACAGTACTGCTCTTCCTCTCGTACAACTCCGGTATAGTAAGATGCAACTTGGTACTCTTCGCCACCAATCCGAATGCTTAGTGAAGAAAAACCAGCTGTTGCATCGCCCATTGCGTGCGAAGTGAAAATCCTCATAATCTCTGTGTTGAGATCTTCTTGGAACGCATCCGCGAAATCAAAAGGCACCTTTGCCTTCAAGACTGCCCCAATTTTGCTGTCCCAATCTATCAGAAGCATGGCAACAGGCATTTCAAACTCTCCAGGTCCCTTCGCATCTCTATGCGCGCAAGAGAAGCGTCTCATAACTTTCCGTGAAGTCAACCTAAAAAACCTTGTCAATAGTCATTCCGCGAATGACAATTCCTCAAGCAGAATGACTGGATTTGACGATTTATCGAAAAGACTTATACAGCTGCTCTCAGTACTCTGAGAATCTCTTGGTGGACAAGAGGTATTACTTCGTCAAGAGGAAGAGAAGCATCAACAAGCACATAGTTCCCAAAATCTTGGGCAGCCATCTCAAGATACGCGCGTCTGACCTTCACAAGTCTGTCAATCTTCTCGAACTGCTCGTTCAGTGAGTCTCGTCCAGCTAGAATGCGTTCAATTCCAGCTTCTGCATCAAGATCAAGAATGAATATCACATCTGGCTCTGGTGCGTGTATTTCATCCCGGTTTCTTTGAAGGATGTCCTGCCAGGGGATACCTGTGCTCACAGTCTGATACGCGCCAGTTGCGAAGAAGTAGCGGTCCATCAAAACGATATTCCCTGCCGCCAAAGCTGGCCCAATTCTGTTTTGGATGTTCCACTCACGGTCCCGGATGAAGAGCTCCAATTCTTCTTGCGGGGTGAGTTCACCCTTGGGAGACCTTGCACGAATCTCCTTGCCCCACTTGCTCTCGTTAGTTGGTTCTCTAAGCATTATGGCATCATAGTGGTCATTCCTCAGAAGTTGCAGAACTGACTTGCAGACCACAGTCTTGCCCGCTCCGTCTACACCTTCAAGTACAAAGAGAAACCCCTTACCGGGCGTGGTGTCTTTCTTCAAGCGCTCGCCTCGTGATTCTAGTCACCTCGTCATATCATCCGTGTTTTAGATGCTTTGGTTGCAGAGCATTTAACGGTCTGGCCAAGAGCAAGCCTTATAGGAGAATCAGTTGTCCATAGGTCAACATATCCTACGAGTGTGGCCATCATGAAGAGAATACTGCTGACTCTACTAGTGCTATTGTCAGTAGTGGGTTTCATGTTACCAATGCTGGCATCAAGTAGCCCCGAAACATCCCATGTGGTTTCTGCCACCGGAATCCATCTAGAGATTGACTTCGGAAACGGAACAACTGTTCATTACGGGGACCTCGAAGGCGTGGATGTTCTGAACATCACTGAGTCTGTGCTTGAAGTGAGGGTGACTTGGTATGGAGATCTTGCGTATGTGACTGCGATAGGAAATGTCACGAGCAGCTCGACTGAAGGCTTGTGGTGGCAGTACTGGGTCAATGGTGAGCTGGCATACCATGCCGCGAACAAGTATGTCCTTCAAGATAGCGACGAGGTGGTATGGAAGCGACAGGTTTCTGCAGTAGGTGGAAACACAGTTCCTCAGACAGATGATAGTCTGGCTGTTGGAGTTACATCTGTCTCTGTCATTGGGGTTGGATTCCTAGGCGTGCTATATCTAAGAAAACAAAGGAGGATTACTGAAACATGCGATTCCGATACGTACTCGCTATTATACTGACTCTCAGTCTGATGGTTATGCCTGCAGCTGCGAGTGTAGGTGATTATCATTCATCGATTGTGCCATCAACTCTTGGTAACACCACAATCACCTGGAATGTCCTTGACGCACCAAATGATCCGTTCGGTCTATTCTTTTCCGGGACAGGGGCATGGTCCGCTAACGTCGATACTCAGATGACGTTTGCTGTCACCAAGGTTGATGCGGATGTCCAGGGTGTTATCACATTGGGAAATGCAACTTGGACTGGCAATAACTCCGATATTGCAAAAGATCTCACATTGAGCGTCTGGGGACTGACACCTTGGATGCCAGGGTTAGTGGTTAAAATCGGGAATGACAATATGGTCAATCTGAATCAGACCGCTCATCTTGCAGCAGAGAGAGTTTACGGAAACTATGTGAATGGGTCCATGTCGTCAAGCTATGAGAGTATCACAGTTAGCGGAAACCAGTACGACTGTATTGTCTTCGACTATGCTCAGGACCCATCCGGATTCGGAGAACCACAAAGAACATACCTCGCATACGATACGATTACTGGCATACTGGTTCTCGGAAATACAAGCTACTCTTTTGGCACCCCATATTCACTTGTTCTAAGCCTTGCTTCAGTTACTACTGTTTATAGCCCTCTAGTAATTGTAGGTGGAGTTGCACTAGTAGGTGGAGTTGTAGTTCTTGTTTTGATTGTCATGAGAAGAAGGTAGGGTGCTACTGGTTGAGACCAACCTCATCCCGCTATGAGATTAGCCAGAGTAGGTGGGTTTCAATCGCATCCATAATGACCGCATTAGCTCTGGCGGGAAGCTATGCTCTTGTGGCCATACCGAATGTTGAGCTCGGCTCAGTAGTGCTCTTCATCACGGCATATATCTTCGGGACATCTATGGGCCTCTGGAGCGCAGTGATTATGTCAATCATATTCGCTTCGGTCAACCCGTGGGGAGGATTCATCCCTCAGATATGGGTGTCACAGCTCATCGGATGGTTATACATGGTAGTCGCAGGAGGTCTTATGGGCTCCGGGGAACCTGGACAATCTGTGAAGGCATTAAGCCGTGTGGAGCTCCTAGTAGCAGGAGCTTTCTTAACAGCCATCTTTGACATGATCACCAACATAGGCTGGGCACTGATATCCAACCAGTCATACTACATTGTAATCCTTGCGGGGTTGCCATTCATGGTAGCACACGTTGTTTCGAATGCATTGATCTTCGCACTCGTAGTAGAGAAAATTGAACCGATACTACGTAGAGACCTAGCATCGCAGATATGGCGTTTGAAGAGAGGAATCATACTGGATATTGGCGAAGAATAAAAAGGATAGTCAACGAACCAAACTAGGAGAGGTGCCTTGATTGGTGTCATGGAAAGCAGAGTTCAAACGTCTGGCAGAACCGGCAAGTCAAAAGGTCGCACCATCATTCGGAGCT
>JAUVHR010000333.1 GCA_030593165.1 Candidatus Thorarchaeota archaeon | reverse complement strand
GAGAGCAATATCGATAACTGTAGACCAAGCTGATATTCCTTCAGAACTGCTCGAACCAGTCATCCAAATCGACAACCCGGCAGTAAGAGTGTCTTCGCTGCGAGTGCGGAATGACGCTGTGCTTGTGACTATGTACAACATGGAAAACAAAGAGATTGAATCCGTGGCAGTGCTGGCTGACAGGATCACGAGCGTTTCCGAACTGAAGATCGATGGCACAATAGTTAGAGAACACAGTGTCGGTGAGAATGAAATTAGGCTTACGTTCGCCCCTCGTGAGATCAAAATGTGTACGTTGAAGCTTGAACAAGCAATCGAGTGATCGGAGGCACTTAGCATCCGAGAGAGGTTGTCAACTTAGAGAGTAAGTGAAACCACATGCGATGCTAGGTTGTATCTCCAGTGAAGTCCGTCACCTCAACTGCGGACTCCCAGAGACCCTGCATTTCTTCGGACTTGGCAAGGAGTTCGTCCAGTGTGCCTTGAGCTTCGATTCTTCCGTCCTTCAACAGGATGATATTGTCTGCTCTTCGAAGTGCCATGGGTCGATGAGAGACTGCCAGACAAGTGGTACCTTCCTTCGCGAAGACCCTATTCCAAAGAATCTCCTCAGTTTCAACATCTAGAGCACTGGAAAGATCATCAAACACTAGGAGCTCTGGCTCACGCACAAACATTCTGCTTGCGGCCACTCTCTGCTTCTGCCCGCCTGACAGCTTGACTCCCTTGGGTCCTACAACAGAATTCATTCCATCATCAAGAGCAGTTAGATCACCTTCAAACACTGCAAGTCGAACTGACTCCTCTATGTTTACTGACTCTTCGGGTAAGCCCATCAGAATGTTATCACGTATTGACTCGCTGAATAAATGAGGAACTTGTGGAGTGTAGGCACTTCGCGGTGGCACAAAGAAGCTCGCCGCATCTTCGACCTCTTCGTCATTCCAAGATATCGTGCCAGATTGCTTTGGCAATAGACCAAGCATCACCCTCAGTAGGGTTGTCTTGCCGCACCCTACACGTCCGGTCACGACTGTGAAAGTGCCCTTCTTGATAGCAAAACTAACATTGGAAACACCTTTCTCGTTGTCAGGATATTGGAATGAAACGTCCTGCACTTCCAAGTTTCGAAGAACGTGAACATCACACTTCTCAAGTGCTTGTATTGGTGGAAAGGGCTCCTTCAAGAAAATTGGGCTGTGTTCTAGCAGCTTCATTTCAGAGTAGCTTTCGTTGCGGCCTTGCATGAGCTTCACCATTCGCTCGTAGGAAACTTTCGAGCGCTGATATTGTGGAATCATATATCCAAGGATGATGACAAACCAGACCATCCTGTCCATGAGAAAGCCGAAGAATACAAAGTCGCCGACTGAGAACAAGTCCAGCTGCATCAAGTTGCCAACCATAACAAGCATGACGCCCACTCCAAGGACTCTGGCGAGACCTTCACCAAGCGAGCCAAGGAGAGCAGTCATGGTCTCGTCCTTTATGGCTGCGACTCGGCGCTCCTCATTTATCTTACCAAAGTACTCAACAACATCATCTTCAGCAGACGAAACCTTGATTGCTTGTATCGATCTAAACATCTCCCCAATCATACCAGTGACACGACCCGCGGCTTTTCGTCGAATCGTTCTATACTTCGTGACTTTATTTCGGAAGACAGAAACTGCGCCGATTACTACTGTGAAGGGAACGAGGATGTAAAGAGTGACAACACTGTTAATCATGTACATTAGGATGAAGGCAACTCCGGCATAGCAGGCAAGAGCAATTTGAAAGCCCAGCAAGGCCCCGAACACTGCCGCCTCCTCAACATCTCCTCTGAATCTAGAGATGGCTTCTCCTGAAGACTTCTCCAATGCATAGGCGCCTGGTTGGTGGAGGACACCTTCAAGCAGGTTCTTTCTCAGCAAGACGGGATACATGAATCGACACAGCCAGTACGTAAACGCTGAGATAACATCACTCGCTCCAGATAGAAGAATAGTGATAGGCAAGATGAGAATGAGGGTCCAGATACTCAACCCCCATGTCGCAATTCCCTCTAGACTATTGAAGATTTCTCTGATTACTAAGGCGATAGCCAACGGTACAAGAGTGAAGAGAAACTGGCTGCTAAAATTGGCGAGGAAGTGCCAGGGCTTGTACATGAATAGATGCCAAGAAGCCCTCATCACCTTCATACAAGCACCTCCAGCATACCCTTTCGAAGCAGTTCATGATATCGAGATGAAGGATCGTTAGCTAGTTCTTGCCTTTCACCAAACTCAGTCACAGCTCCATCCTCGATCAACATGATATCATCAGCACGATTCAATGTTGACAATCTGTGTGCAATCACTATCGCAGTACGACCTTCCAGAAGCCTCGCAATGGCTCTGTCTATCATTCGTTCTGTGGCTGGATCCAATCGCGATGATGCTTCGTCAAGGATGATAAGTCCAGGATCCTTCAGAAAGACACGAGTTAGTGCAAGCATTTGTGACTCTCCGGCAGAGAGCCCAGAATCACTACGCATCTCAGTGTCAAGACCGTCAGGCAGACTCTCAAACCAAGTCTCGAGTCCAACATCCTCAATGACCCGCAGAATTCTTTCATCTGAGATGCCCTGATTGAAGAATGTGATGTTATCGCGGAGCGACGCATGAAATAGCTCTACGCTCTGTGTGACCATCGCAACGCTGCCCCGCAGAACACTGAGTGGCAGATTTTGGATGTCCTGCGAGTCAAGCCTCACAGTACCCTGACCCGGATCATAGAGTCTGAATATCAACCTCGAAACTGTGCTCTTGCCTGACCCAGTCGGACCAATCAGACCCAGCACTCGACCTTTTACCAGGTTGAAAGAGAGGTCCTTTAGAACTGGAGTATCGGTTTCATACTCAAAAGAAATCCTATCGAATTCAAGTGCCAGCGGACCAGCAGGCAACCGTTTTGTTCCAGAGTCAACTAGTTTCGATTCAGTGGCAAACAGTTTCTCTACTCTCTCAATGCTAGCTCCAGCAAGCTGCAACTCCTGAAACTGTCTAAGCATTCTGATAATTGGAAACAGAATTAGACCTGCGTAAAGATAGATCATAACAATAGTGCCCAGCGAAATGGCTCCCGCATCCAAAAAGGGCACACCTACTCCAAACACAAGTGTGATGATGAGTGCCTCCATTCCGTAGATGGCTCCAATGAAGTAAGTAGTCTTGACTGACGCCCGAATCTGCTTATCATAGACAGTCTTCGACCTATCTGAATACTTCCTCATCTCATTAAGGATAGCTCCATTGCCCCGGACATCCTCGGTGCCACTGAGTGTTTCTTCTATTGTGCCGAGCATGAGCATTGTGGACTCGCGCACTTCCCGCCACAAGGACATCGCTACATCCCGAACGCGATACAAGACTGCCGTAGCAAGAAGCACGAAGAGAGAGAATACCAATCCGATAGTGACATCCACAAAGAACAGAGCTACTAGGATTCCAACGATTATGAGAGCATTTGTTAGAACCACTATCGTGAAACGCGAGAAGAATTCTGAAAGCGTATTGATGTCGCCATCTATCCGCTCAATCATATCCCCAGGTCGATATTCATTATGAAATGTCATGTCCAGTTGAAGGGAGTGTCTGAACAGATCGTTTCGGAGAGAATTTGTCGAGCTCCAGGCCAAATCCTGAGCGACATAGACACCAAGGACTAGTGCCACCTGCTGAAAGGTGGCTATTGCAATGTAGAGAAAAGCAGCCTCAATGTAGAGGGTACCGCCCGTTGACGTTGTAACAATGTCAATGTAGAACCGTACTATTTGGGGGTTCACAACTCTAAGAGCAACGTCGCACACCATCAGAAGGGCAAGACCAATGATTTTCCGTCGATAAGGTAACATGTACTTCTTCTGCAGAGTCCAGTACCTTCTGAACGGAATCGCCATCGTCTTTGTCTCCTTAGAGTGATGAGAAGTTAGGGTCGTGGGCTGACATGCGTGAGGTGGACCTTATGAGTTCCACGAACTGAGCAGTCAAAACCAATTAGCTTGCAGAAACGTTGCTCTTTTTTTGTTAAGAGTTTAACGGCCTAAG
>JAUVHR010000298.1 GCA_030593165.1 Candidatus Thorarchaeota archaeon | reverse complement strand
GCCATTCATCATATTCGGCCTATTGATAAGGGTGGGGCTGATGATGATGTGGACAACATGATTCTGTTATGCAAGCAGTGCCATGACAAGGTAGAGCTGGAATGGGAGAAGTACCAGACCGAGGCAAGCATCTTCTATGCTTTCGCAAAGCGGAAACCGAAGAACGTCACTATCCCAAAAGGGAAAACGTGGCAGTCTGTTGTCTATGGTTGAAGTCGGAAAGATTATCAAGATTCATAACCTACCCCAAATCCCGCCTAATGCCCCTGGGAGCCCCGTCATTGATTTGGCGGGGTTTCTATTGTATTCAACGCCTTGCACCTTCCACACATCTTAACGATCAAAGTGTCGCCCGATACTGCAAGCAGCTCCCGTGTCTCAGGGATAATATCTCGCAACTTGACAACGTGGTGCGTAAATGCTCCGTCATCGTCAGCCCGGTCAAGCCTTCCGCAGATTGCGCAGTGGCTCATTCGTTGCTCAATTTGGCAAGCTCTTTCTCTGTGCTCTCCAGCATGGATTGACTTGCACTAATAAGTCCTTTACTCTGTTCGTACTGGGCACTCATGGTCTCCGCGATAATACTCAAGCTGTGAGCAATGTCGAGAAGGATTAACGACTCGACAGGGTCATCCTCTGGCTTCTTATTGCCATCGATAGCCTTTCGCATTATTGTCATAAGCGTGTTCTTCAAATCATCATAATCCTCAATCAACTTCATCGTCCGCTCCTTATCCACAGTGAACATGATTCAATCACTGGCATGGTGTCCAGGCCAGGAACATGTCGAGCACGAATGAGCCTCTTAGTTGTGTCTCGTGGAATGAACACCTCCAGCATATCACTGCAATTACGCAGATTTACTCTTAACATTGTGTTAAGGCTGTCGACCCTTTCGCCCGCCTTGTAAAGCCATGCCACTTCTTCTCTCAGCTCATCGCGGTCGGATCGTGCATCAATAAGTAAACCCCCTAAAACCAGACAGCAGACACTAAATATCATTAACATAATCAGCAGTGTTATAAAAAGCTTCTTCATCCTGTATCTCCTTTCGGCACTTCCTGCGTCAGTGTCTTCGACCACGTCAGTTGATCGTATGTGTGACCGTCGAACTTCGGCATCTTTCGAAACTTGCCATACATGTCCCACTGTTTCAAAAATACGGGAACAGCCATCTTACTGCATTGCCAAAGCATACTATGCAAATACTTCATGTCTGGTGGCTGTCGTCTATTCGCCCCGGACTCACAGCCGATGATAACCTGATTGAGTTCGGCAAGCTGTTCAGGGCTCAGATCCACCGCTCCCAAACACGGCTCAATCGACACGAACTTCTTGCCCGGCCAGTTCTTGATTAGCTGGTCGATGCGGTGAATGTGCTTCTGTGATTCGACGGATACGCCGATGTAGATGTTGGGCAACTCTGTATCCTCAAATGGCCCTTGACAAAAAGCTGAGTTTTCAATTTCCTCTGGTCGTTTAGTTAGTATCAAGAATACGTCTTGCTCCAGATAGTACATAGCGTGTAACACCCTTAGCTGAAAGTCACATGGAATCTGCGGATAGAGAAGATCATTCCAGATACAGAATACTCGTGGTTTTAGCTTTCGCTCTGAACCTACGCGTTTCTCCAGCTTCTCAAGTGCCTTGTAGTTCGGCTCGACCTTGCCCGTCCACTTGCCGTTCTTCGCATAGGGCTTGCCCCAATCAAACCGCGAAGCCATGCCAGCAGACCAGCAGTGTGCGCAGCCTTCGGACACCGGACTGCATCCACTGACAAGCGTCAATGAATCAGTCCAGTATTGTCCCTTAATCTTTAGATGTTTCGATATCACAGTATTTCTCCGCTAAGGTCGTGATGGTCTTTTGCAGTTCTTGGAAATCTTGCATGATGCACTTAGACACATCATATCGCGCAGTCGCCAATTTTCGCCATTCATCCCTCTCGTTGAGAAGTTGCTGGAGCATGGCGGCTGCGGCATTCTCAGTATCGCGCATCCTCATAAAACTCATAAAGTCTTTAATCTTCTCATCCGAGTACACTCGTAGACCCTGAGCCTCGAAGGGCTTCGTCTCTTTGCTCATTTGTCCTCCTCGTCTCTGTCAAACTGTGCATCCAATCATTTCAGCTATCTCGTCAAAGGTCGTCACTACATGCACTCGACCCCGCCAATTCAAATGCCAGGATTCCTGATTTTTCGTCAATTTGTTTCCTCGACCCTTCAGATTCTTTATCTCGAACAACCAATTCTGACCTCGGAACCCGACAAGTATATCAGGGCAACCATCACCAACAGAAGCAAGTGACTGCACCGACACACAGCACTGACGTAATCGCTTCACAATCTTCTTCTGGTTGTTGTCTAACCGTCCATAGTTCATGTCGGCTCGCTCGTAGACCCTGACCCTGGAAGGGCGATGATTCGTAGCGTTAGCATGTTGCGTCCCCGTCTCTCTCTTTCCAGCCCTTTTCATAGCCAGAGTCGTAAGCGGCGTCAATTTCTAACGACCTCTCATCGTGATGTTTGGCAACATCACACCAATGACACTGCAATTCATCCTGGTAGTGCCAGAGACGCACTTCATATCCGATAAGCGGAATTCTGAAACATAGAAGTTCTGCTGGCACCTCAACGATAGTCATATCCTCACCACATTCACATTTCATCACTCCCCCCTCCCCGGCACTTCGCTGGGTGGTGACAGTAGGTCAACCATAGCCTGAACGCCATTGTTGAAGATACCTTTCTCTTCTGTAATCCCAGCGTGTTCAGCTATGTTGATTATCTGCTTCGGCGGCTTCTCACACGCCGCAATCGCCCGTTGGCCGTAGGCGACGAGTTTGCAGAGTTGGTTGTGGGCGGCGATGGCTTTGTCGGGAAACTTACCAGAGGTCGGACTCATATATCCGCACTTAGTACAGTGGACACCTCTCTGTTTTCCCCCAGTCTTATCCAGAGTTAGATATACCTTGCACTCGCCCCCACACCCCGACATCGGACACGGCTCGATGATCTTGTCATTGTCGGTCATTGGATTGTCCTTTCTCAAGTAGTGCCCTGACTTCACTCGACCACCCTGACGGCTGATGGATGTGGCCAATGCGCTTCAATCTGCAAGCCCAACCACCATCAAACTCCCACAAAGGCCAAGACATAGAACGGGTCTCACAAGTCTCAACATACCAACTGTAATCTTTCCAGACAATCACTCCTATGAACGGAGACCCTATCTTATTTTCTCCTGCTACCAAATCACCATCCCACACCTTCTCACCTTCAGAGTCGCCCGTACCGAGCTTCGAGGTGACGTACCCTGTCGAGGCGCAGAGTATAGCACCAGCATGGGCTGACCAATCTGCTGCTTGCTGAAGATTAGTACATAAGTGCTGTGTGCCATCGCTCGTAATCGCCAACCATTCCCTCGGTGGGGCGGTACATATTTTGGTTAGGTCAACTTTGTTCATTTAACGCCTGTCTTCCTGCGGGGGTGATGGTAAGTCCATCCAGCCTTATTTCATATTTGATGAAGTTACGAATTATCAGAGACCGTCCAGTTTTTGGGTGAATCCAGCGAATGAAACCATTTGCCTGAGTAGATAATTCCCAATAATCACCACTGACAAAATGTCTAACCCTCACATTTTTATTCGCAGCCAACTTCTCCAGCACTTCCCCCTGTCTGTCTGTGAGCTTTTTAGCCATTTAACGCCTGCCTTCCTGCGGGAGATATACAAAATTCATCAGGAGATTTACTTTCTATGATTAACCCATGTCTTTGTAGAGCTTCGGCTGTTGATCTATGAACGCGAGATTCATTAGCGAATTCCCATTGGTCATTCTGGCTATTCCACAAGTACCAACCAGAGAAAAATTCTCCAATACGCATATCTCGCTTAGCCAACACTCCCAGCACTTCCCTCTGTCTGTCTGTGAGCTTCCTTGCTTTAGTATTGGTCATCGGCTTGCCTCGCTTATCACAGCGTCGGTCGGCTTAACTGGCTCAAGCAGGATTGACGTTTCACCTATGTACTGAATGCGAAATGTGTAGCCTTTGATGTCGACCAGTTCACCATGCTTAAGTACAGTCCAGTGTTTCGGCACTACTGAACCGTCTGGACGCAACAAGTCCACAGGGACAAGATTCCCGTCATTATCAAACCGAGATATCTTGGCTAATTCTTCAGTCAACTTCTCAATCTTGTTCGTGTTTGGATTTACTCCCATCACTCATTCCTTTCTCTTTGTAGGTCGGAAACAAAGTCGACATTTGCGACGTTTTCTCTTAGCACTTTGTCCAGTAGCTAAATAACGACTATCCGCAGCCAGTATTCCACAGAGGCTATACTTCACAGTATGCAGAAAATAATTAGACCGAACTCTGTGATATACCTTACTGTCTTGATAGGCGGCAAGTGTGGTTCTTCTCTTTAGACTCACAACTCATTCCTTTCTCTGTCCCCCGATCCGCGAGGGTTACTGATCTTCCAGCATCTTCTTTGTGAAAATTGCAATCACCTTCAGCATGGCAGCAAGAAAACCACAAATGAAAGCAATAATACAAACAGCGAAGATCATAAGTCCCTGCTCTAACATGCCGGCACTACAAAATTCTTCGATCATCACTTCTCCCTTCGTATCACAGAGTTGATTCGTTTGGGGTCGCCGC
>JAUVHR010000334.1 GCA_030593165.1 Candidatus Thorarchaeota archaeon | reverse complement strand
GCTGATTCATCTCATTTCAGAACTGAGGGATCCCAGATCTCTGGAGGTTATGGATGAGGTGTTGTCCACACCGATTTCACCTGAGCGGTCAAAAGTGCCAAAGACATACTCCACAAGGGCAGATGAACTCATGATACGGACAACGGCGGTCGAAGCGATTGTCCGGATTGCTTCTGATGGTCATCGGGACGCGCTAGACCTACTTGTAGTACATAGTCGCCACAAGCATTTCTCAATCAAACGGGCAGCAATTCAAGGTTATCTTGAAATTCGTGGTGATGAAGGACGTGCTGAATTACTGAAAACACTACCCAAGAGTGACCACAGAATCTTGGACATCAAGCGTACGGATGTTCGGGAGGTCCCGCAGGCAATAGGAGGTGAGGGATTGAAATTCCCCGACAAGGATGATACGCCTTCAATTAGACGAAAACCAAAACAAATGAAACTCGAATCTGAAGGGACGGAGGAATGAGTCAGAATGGTGACATGTACATCTACAGTCCCAGATAAGAGCGCCAGTGGAGACAATTACTACGGTCAATTCATTTGTAAGCAAGATATCGTCGATTACTTCTGGGCGGTTTATGGATTCAATGGCAACAAGGAGTATTGGGATGACGGCTTTGGATGGCATGACTGCTGTAATACCAACCTTCCCCTTGCTCGTACATTCAATGCATGTTATCTTTTGACCTACTCAGCTCAGGACTATGAGAATGAAAGATGGGATGCACCTATGCTGAACTGGGCACGAAGGTATGTCCGGAATAACATTGATGCCCTACGCTCGCTATGTGGTGACGGGTCTGCAATTGCCACGTCCTACAAAGGAGCGTGTGTCAATGACCGTGTCGAGCTTTACCTTGATTTCTTCTTTACCAAGTCCGTGCCAGGAAGGGCTGAAACACTGGTTCATGAATCAAGACATCAAGGGTGTGTAGGCCACAATGCGGATTTCCCATCAGGTTCCATTTATGGCGAAGGGAACTCTGGAGCTGATTCCAGCTGGGATTACCATGGGGCATGGATGTATGCAGCGCTCTATCTATGGTGGTTCGCATATGAGGGTGCACGTACAACATCCGCCATGAGAGAGCTCGCTCGCCAACGGGGGAACATAGTAATCGACAATTGTTTTGGCACACATCCGGGATTCAACATCTAGCTGATAATATAGAGATCATTGTGGGGTGTACATTTGATGTCTGATTATAGAAGAGGAATTCAGTTGATTATGGACCCAAAGAACATCAGAATGGAACCGAGTCCAGTCTCTCGAAGGTTGTTGTCTTCACGATACAATCGACCATGGAGATCTCATGGAGTAGCGTCCTCGTCGCAAGGTCTACACCGAACTAGAGTTCTCTGGGGCAAAGTCAGGGAGAGAGAACAGATTCCTCTGGACCTGTCTGGTCAATGGGAAAGCACTCTCAGGTTGGGACATCACGCATGAAGCGAATCTCACATCTGCTTCTCTAGATGCAAAGTTTAACTATACCAAAAATGACTGACGACCCACCTCAAGTGCATAGTCAGCAGTGAATACTCGGCATTGTGGAGTTATGGCATCTGCTTCTCTTGCCTGTAGGGCAAAGGGTCGGACCCGCATATCTCACGACCCATCAGCAGTATGGGAAGCACTTTCTGATTGCACTTGCTAGACCACATCACTCTCTTAAGTCCCAGAGCCGGAATCCTGCGTGCATGTGATTCCTCCAAGAGAGTGTCGTTCTATGTTGCCCCTCTTTCGCACTATCAGCAAAGGAGGAGGTGCCCCTTAAGGCAGTCAAGGGGAATACCGATGAATTGAGTTCACTGGTCAGATGTTCTAACTCTTTTTTGAATCTATTCTGACCTATTTTTATTATACTTCCATCTTCCAAGAAACCCCATCAAGGGTCGTGTTGCCCGTAAGATTCTTATCAAAGCTCAATGAGTTTTCAAGGCCCCTTTTAAGAAGGGTACGGTGGTTAGATTATGGAGATTTCGAAGTTTCTCAGAATGTCGTTCCTTATCAGTGGTCTTGCTGGACTTGTCTATGGACTTGTCTATTTGTTGATTCCTGATATCCATGCAAGCATGTTTGGTTTTCCCTATGCGGAGAATGCCGATCGTACGATTGGAAGTCTGCTTTTAGGATATAGTGTTGGGAATCTACTTGCATATAGGGCATCATCATGGGAGAATGTTGAGCTCGTTGTTTTGATGAGTCTCACATTTCTAGTGATTGGCGTATTTGTAGCGTTGTATTCGATTGCAATAGGACTCCTACCAGTCGCAACATACATGCAAGTGGGCTTGGCACTATTCCTAATGTTCCTGTTCCTTTACTCATACTATGAAGTCAAATTCAAGAAAGCATGAGCTTCACAGATTCTGGTGCAGTCCATTTTCCCTTCACCAGTTCCTTCTTTTTCATGGATCTAGTTGAGAGATTCCGGGCCCATCTGAACAGCTTTCTGGCAGTATTCAAGACCCTCTTGTGTCCAGCCGCAATCGAGCGCGATTTGCGGAGCTTTTTCAATCAACTTTTGGACCCTACGAAACACCTCTTCAACCAGGGCATTCAGGCCGCCCAGTGTCAGATCAGGTCTTTCGCCGCAGCAATCCAACCCCGAACCTTCTTGAGGTCGAATTCGTAGCCTGCTGGCACTCTGAACTCTTCAGATGATAGGGCAGATTTCACCTTCCTGAGTAGGACTTCTGGGTCTGCCGCCGCAAGATCATCAAGTGTTATGATGCCAGTAGCATATACAATGGCTTCAGCATCCTCCTCTGAGATGCCATCAATCCACGCAAAGCGCCCCATGGCAACCCATTTGCTTGCGATTTCGGAGCCCACACCACAAATCTCTGCAACTCTCTCCGGCCGCGTTCCGAGCAAGTCCTGAACAGAATCGATACCCTCATCTCGAAGCATGGAGCCATAAGTTTCTCCTATGCCTTCTATGGTTTCGATTGGAAGTTGACTCGGCTCGGCTTTCGGCTGCACAACTTCGGGTACATGTTTCTCCTCTTGCTTATCGGGTCTTTTAGCTGGTTTCGATGCTTTCTTTTTCTTGGGCTTCGTCTCAGGCTTTGTTTTGTCAGGCTCCTCATCCACTTGCGGGCCAACTGTTTCCATTATGTCTTCAACAATTTCACTAAGGCTCTCGCCCCAACCCAGAAGGACTACAATGATCAAAACAACAAGGACCGACATGGCTAGAATGGCGTTGTTGGGATCGTATTGCCAAAGCAGCGCCGCCATAATCGCCAGGACTATCCACACTATGACGATTGGAATCATATTCTTATTCTTGAATTTCTGAGTCTTTGGAGACATACCACATTATCTCCTTCTTGTTGGATAGGCCACGCATTCTTTTTTGGATTGATAAATTAATCCCAATGAAGCTATGCGTCTGTAGCGGGTTCATTGGCAGACGATAATGATTCTGTCAGTTCTTGAGCTTCCTCTTCATCTTCTTCCTTGTCTTTGCACACGAACTCAGGAACAATGAGTATAGCAATAAACACAGCTGCCATGAAGATCATCCCTGGCCAAGTTCTTAGGAATAGACTGATTCCTCCAACTTGAGGAATCCTCCAGACAAGCACGCCGACAATATCCTCGTAGGTACGATAGCCGAAATCCTGTGAAGGATTGTTATCGCCACGTGTGTAGTACCTGTAAGTTCCATTCACTTCTTCAATGGATACAACCCTGTGCACAATTGGGGCGTCAGCGTACCAGCTTGCGTGGAATACAACGATGTCATTTACAGCGATATCCTCCGGAGCCCGCCCCTGCAGGACTAGGAGGTCATTCACCTCCAAGGTTGGAACCATTGACTCGCTAGTGACAACCACAAGTGGAGTGGTTGTCCCCATCCCTAACACGAAAACGCCGTAGCCTGCAAGAGTGCCGCCTATCACTATGACAAACAGGAATATCGTTTTTGCGAGCTCAGTCCTTTGGTCCCATTTCAGACGTTGACGCATTCGCTCCATGACTCAACACTCTTCAGACGCAAACTGAGTTAGTCTAATAAAACTGACGAAGT
>JAUVHR010000352.1 GCA_030593165.1 Candidatus Thorarchaeota archaeon | reverse complement strand
GATGAAAGCGGGAACAAATCCAGGGTACGAGAAGGCGTCTTTGAGCCCTGCGTCAAAGGCCATCTGTCGTAGGTTGTTCCCATAGTCGAAGACAATAGCCCCTCGTTCCTGAAGTGCGACCATCGCTTCACAATGCACCTTCATTGCTTCCATGCTTCTCTTGACATACTCCGCAGGGTCTTTGTCCCTCATCTCCAGAGCCTGCGCGTATGTCATTCCATTTGGAACGTAACCGTTCAATGCGTCGTGAGCGCTGGTCTGGTCAGTTACTATATCTGGGGTGATCCCACGTTTTACGAGTTCGGGGAGAACATCGGCACAGTTTGCCTTCAGGCCAATCGAAAGCGCATGTTTCATCTCCAATGCTTCATTGACCATTCCAAGTGCCTCGTCAAGGTCGTCTGTCCCTCTCATCAAATACCTCTGCTCAATTTTGCGTGCAATCTGTTTCTCGTCTACCTCAATGTTCAGGCCAACACCTTCATTCATTGTAATTGCAAGAGGTTGAGCACCGGACATCTCTCCAAGACCTCCTGTCACAACAAGGCGCCCGCTGAGAGATCCGCCGAAGTATCTGTCCGCGATTGCTGCTAGAGTTTCATAGGTTCCTTGGAGTATTCCCTGGGTGCCTATGTAGATCCAAGAACCGGCTGTCATCTAGACTGTCACTAGTTCGAATCTAGTGACATTTGTCCGTAGACAGTCAAGCCTTGGCCAACAAGCTCACGGAAATAATCCCATGTCGCCCAATGTGGCACAATCAATGAGTTTGTTATCAGAACACGAGGCGCGAACCTGTGTGTCTTGAAAACACCAACAGGTTTTCCGCTTTGCATCAACAGTGTTTCATCCTCTCCAAGCTCTTCAAGAACTCGCAGCGTCGCGTCAAAGCACGACCAATTCCTTGTAGCTTTTCCCGTTCCCCCATATACAATCAGATTATCAGGGTCTCTTGCCACATCCGGGTCAAGGTTATTCTGAAGCATCCGATAAGGAGCTTCTGTCTGCCATGACTTGCAGTGTAATCTGGTTCCAATGGGAGCTCTCACTTCGCGAGGTCCATTCAACATCAATCACCATCATCTCGAAGATTCATGTCATGAATTTATGGATTTCTAACAGGAGTATAGCTACCATATGCATTGACCTGTGACTATTGATCATTGCCAGCTTTGTTTGCTCGGACAATCCTACCCCTCCTGTATTGAGGGTCAAAGATTGGCTCTGGCGGCAGTTCAGCTGGAAGTCTGATTGTCATTGCCTTGGACGCATCGAATGTCATGGAATCACTCCCTAGTTACGCATCAAAATGCAGCTCTCTCCTTCATAAAGAATGCGAGCAAGAGTGTAGTGAGTGGATGCAGTAGGAGGATGTACTAAATCAACTATAGATTACTCCGTACAGAGATGACATCTATTCGGGTAACAGAGCAAGGTTGGATTCAATCATCTGGGGCCGGTTCATCGGACTGTTCCGAAACGGGTAGTTTCAGAACCGGCGAATTAGACATTCTTGAACATGTAGACGTTTGTCTTCATGTAACCCATCTTTTGAAACATCGAAACTGCATCATCACACTTCAGACTGATAAAGACATTCAAAGACTCGTAGCCCTTCTCAAGGAATGTAGACTCGACCTGTCGCAATAGCTCTGTTCCCAGACCATTCCTCCTGAACTCGGGACTCACCTCAACATCAACAATCCAAGCTGCATTGCCAGATACAAGTCCTGCAATGGCCCCGGCAAACTTGCCATCACTAGTGGTACCGATGAACGTTATGTATGCCTCATCATCAATTGACAGGCTCTGTTTGAAATTCGGATAGATTTTCGCAATCTCACCTGATGACAAATCACTGCGTGATATAATCAGCGTCCTAAACATGTCCAGCCTTAATTTGAAGAACGCTTCATCGAATTCATTGGACTCGCGCTTCTGTATACCAAACGGTATCTCGCGGCTGGTCATATCCTGCGAAACCAAGGATTTGCGGAGAATCACAGTGCGCTCCTCGTATCCCATTGAACGATATAGATTAAGGGCTACAACTAGATCATGACTGGTATGAAGACCGATAGATGAGATCCCCTTTTCTCGTGTCCACGCCTCGGCTTGAAGCATGAGCCGCCTGCCAAGGCCTTGCTTTCTGAACTTGGGGTCAACTTCCACATCAAAGACCCAACCAGGGAGGCCGCCAGGTTTGTCCCAGAAGTCACCCCGCTCACGAACACCCACCCAGACAGCTCCTGCAAACTCACCATCGGGTGTATACACGACATAGAGACAGTTATCGGGGCTTCTGAAGTCGATTTTTTGTAGTTTATCTCGGTGCTTCTTGAATATCTCTTCTTCCGACTCCATGGAACCTGCGTAGAACTTGTCTCGAAAAAGATGGAAACAAATGCGATAGTAGTTCTCGAAGTCAACCTCTTCTGTTGCCACACGTATGTCGAAATCCATAATGGTGCACCTAGAAACAGATAGTAATCGTGACTGTGACAGAACGAAAAGATCTCATGATTTATTGATTTCTGCTGGAGCAACCGTTTGGTACCCATGCAGGTGAACCTGCCGTGATACCTCGCTTTTTTAGGGATAAGCCATCCTGCGGTGCTGCTTTGCGATGGACAATGGAATGAAGAGCTCAACCGGAGAATAGAAGTGCTATAATGCGATATCTGAGAATGCTTGGGGACATGTTCATGGGTGATGTTGAAGAGAGAATAACGCGAATTGAGGCCATGATTGAGGACGCCTTGTGGGAATGCGTTCAGAATGATGATCGTGAGAAGGAATTGGCTGCGTACATGCAAGCAAAGGAATCTCTGGAAAAGATGAAGGATCTTCCAGTTGAGGTACAAAGGGAACGTGATCGTGTTCTTTCATACTGTCTCATGAGAATCGACGAGACCTTGGTCAATCTTGGTGATGAAAACGAGAGTGAGGAGCGGGCAAGAGAAGCACTTACACTAGCTGAGAAAGCAGGGGAGGAGGTTCAAATTGCCAGATGTCGCTTGGCTCTTGGTATTCGTCTATTAAGTAAGAGCAATCTTGCTGACGCTGAGGATCAATGGCGACAAGTCATTGAGACTGCAATGGAAAGTGAGAATGCAGATATGCAACAGGTGCTAGGATGGACACTGATTGTGCGTAGCCACGTCCTAAATGGGAAATCGCTATACAATCAGGCGCTAGTTGTTGCTATTGAGGCTGAGGAAATCCTTGAGTCAATCGACAACTATGCAGGAGTTGCTGCGGTCAATCGGATTCTGGTGACTATATACCGAAATCTTGGTGACTCTGATAGCGCTGATAGGTGTAAGGAAAAGGTGGAGAAGTTCAAAGAAAGAGCCAAAACGGAAAGAAAATAGCCATCTTGGGCAGTAGGCTTTTCAGAGGACAGTGAGTCATTGAACCTGAGATAGGAGTGAAAACATAGGGATGCATGTGGTATGGAAGACCGCAATAGTTGTCGCTCTATTCTTGTTTCTTCCTGCCAATGCACTGGCAATAGGTGATCAAGCGTCCAACATGATGTT